>DATGCY010000398.1:0-10662 GCA_035311385.1 Candidatus Methylomirabilota bacterium | reverse complement strand
GGATCGGCCCCGGGTGTACTTCGAGGAGTGGCACGATCCGCTCATCGCGGGGATTCGCTGGGTCTCCGAGATCATCGAGCTCGCGGGCGGTCGCGACATCTTTTCCGAGCTCCGAGACAAGTCGTCGGCCGCCGAGCGGGTAGTCGACCCTGCCGAGGTGATCCGTCGGGATCCAGAGATCATCCTTGCTTCGTGGTGCGGCAAGCCGGTGGACGTCGCGGCCATCGGGAGGCGCTCAGGCTGGGAGCGCATCAGCGCCGTGCGTGCGGGGAGAATTCATGAGGTAGACGGGGCTGATATTCTGAGTCCAGGACCATCGTTGCTGGCTGGGCTCCGCCACATCCACGAGATCGTGCAGGAGGGGCTCCGCCGCTGATCAGCTCCTCAAGGGCAGTCTTCACGACGGTCATGTAAGTATATGAAACGCTGTGGGCCATGATGCATCTGTCAGAAATCCGACACCGCATCGAATTCGTCACAAAACATGGAGGGTCACATGAATCCCGGTGCTAGGATGAAGCTCCCTCGCCCACTACATGGACACTCACATGCTCGCGCGGCCTGAACGGTTCTTCGAGGACAGGTTCGGCCTCACCGCTTCCGCGCTCGAGCGACTCCTCGGCTCCCAGCTCGCCGGCCGCGTCGATCACGCCGACCTCTTTTTGGAGTATCGGATCAGCGAGGAGCTGACCCTGGAAGAGGGCGCGGTGAAAAAGGCGTCACGCCACGTGAGCCAGGGTGCCGGCATTCGCGCCCAGTCGGGCGAGCGCACGGGCTACGCGCACACCGACGACCTCGCCCTCCCAAACCTCGAGGAGGCGGCCCGACAGGCGCGGGCCATCGCCGACCAGGCCGGGGCGGGCGCGGTGGTGGCGGTGGGCACGGGTCGTCCGCATGATCTGTACACGCTCGCCGAGCCGCCGGTGGTCGCCCCCCTCGATCGCAAGCTCGCCCTCCTCAACCAGGTGGATGCGGCGGCCCGCGCCCTCGACCCTCGCGTCAAGCAGGTGATCGCGAGCCTGGGAAGCGAGGACGTGGTCGTCCTCATCGCCACACCTTCGGGCTGGACGGTAGGGGACGTGCGGCCGCTCACCCGCCTCAACGTCACGGTGATCGTGGAGGAGAACGGCAAACGTGAGATCGGCTCCTACGGCGGCGGCGGCCGGGTGCCCCTCGACTTCTTCCTGGAGGGTGAGCGCTGGCGGAGGTTCACCTCCGAGGCGGTGAGGCAGGGGACGGTGAAACTCCGCGCGATCAACGCCCCCGCCGGCGAGATGACGGTGGTGCTCGGCCCGGGCTGGCCCGGCATCCTCCTCCACGAGGCGGTGGGCCACGGCCTCGAGGGAGATTTCAACCGCAAAAAGACCTCGGCCTTCGCGGGACGCATGGGGCAGAAGGTCGCCTCCGAGCTCGTCACGGTGGTCGACGACGGCACCATCGCCAACCGGCGCGGCTCCCTCAACGTGGACGACGAGGGCGTGCCCACGCGGCGCAACGTTCTCATCGAGAACGGCATCCTCGTCGGTTATATGCAAGACCGGCTCAACGCGCGCCTCATGGGCTCGGAGCCCACCGGCAACGGCCGGCGCGAGTCTTATGCGCATCAACCCATGCCACGCATGACCAACACCTTCATGCTCGCGGGGCAGGACGATCCCGCCGATATCCTCCGCTCCGTGCCGCGCGGCCTCTACGCGGTGAACTTCGGCGGTGGCCAGGTCGATATCACCAACGGCAAGTTCGTCTTCTCGGCGAGCGAGGCCTATCTCATCGAGGATGGCAAGATCACCCAGCCCGTGAAGGGGGCGACCCTCATCGGCAACGGCCCGGACGCTCTCACGCGCGTGAGTCGAGTGGGGAACGATCTCAAGATGGACGAGGGCGTCGGCACGTGCGGCAAGGACGGGCAATCGGTGCCGGTGGGCGTGGGGCTCCCCACCATTCGGATCGACGGCATCACCGTCGGCGGGACGCAGGTCTAGACATGCTGAATCTCCTGACCGACGTCCTCAAGCGTGCGCAGGAGCGGGGAGCGACCGAGGCTGATGCCTTTCTCATGGAGAGCCGGGCCTTCTCCGCCCAGGTTCGCCTCGGTCGAGTGGACACGGTGAAGCACGCGCGCGAGCAGCACCTCTCGCTGCGCGTCTTCTCGGGTAAGTCCGCAGCGGCCGCCTCCACCTCCGATCTCTCGCGCGCATCCGTAGAGCGTCTGGTGGACGAGGCGGTAGCGCTCGCCCGCATCACCGCGCCCGACGCGCTGAGCGGGTTGCCCGACGCCTCGGAGCTGGCCCGGGAGATCCCAGCCCTCGACCTGGACGATCCCACAGGTCACGACTTGGCGCCCGAGGACAAGATCGAGCTCGCTCGGCGCGGCGAGGCGGCCGCGCTCGCTGTCGATCCGCGCATCACCAACTCCGAGGGCGGCGACTTCGCCGACCGGCGCGGGCACTACGCCTATGCGGCGAGCCACGGCTTCGCGGGCGAGTACGCGACGTCGTCCTTCAGCCTCTCCGTGTCGCCCGTGGCGACCCAGGACGGGAGCATGCAACGGGACGGCTGGTATCACGTCACCCGTAGGCGCGCGCTGCTCGATCAACCGGAGACCATCGGCAAGATCGCCGCCCAGCGCGCGCTGCGCCGGCTGGGCGCGCGGCAGGTCAAGACCTGCGAGGTGCCCATCATCTTCGATCCGGACATGGCGGCGAGCCTCGTACGCCACATCGCGGGCGCCGTCTCCGGCCCGTCGCTCTATCGCGGCGCCTCCTTCCTCCTCGGCAAGCTCGGCCAGCAGATCGCCGCGGCAGGCGTCACCATCGTGGACGACGGCACCATGCCGGGTGGACTCGGCTCCCGACCCTTCGACGGCGAGGGACTGCCCGTACGCCGTACAGTGGTGGTGGACAAGGGCGTGCTCGGCTCCTACCTTCTCGACACCTACAGCGCGCGCAAGCTCGGCATGGCCTCCACGCATCATGGCGCGCGCGACGGCGCCGGTGTCACGGTGAGCACGACCAACCTGTACTTGGACCGAGGGACGACCGACCCGAAAGACCTGATCAAGGGCGTGAAGCAGGGACTCTACGTGACGGAGCTGATCGGCTTCGGCGTCAACGGTGTCACCGGCGACTACTCTCGCGGCGCCGTCGGCCTGTGGATCGACAACGGCGAGCTCGCTTATCCCGTGGAGGAGATCACCATCGCCGGCAATCTGCTCGACATGTTCCACGCCATCGAGGGCATCGGCAGCGATCTCGTCTTCCGCGACCGCACCTCCGCTCCCACCATCCTGATCGGCAAAATGACCGTGGCCGGAGCATAGGAGAGCCGACCGATGACCGCGCAGGCAGAGAGAGCAGACCAGCGTAGGAGAGCCGTTCAATGACGCGCCACGGGGGTCGCCCTAACCCTCTCGCCCACGGTCAACATGCCGAAAGGCATGTGGGAGGTTAGCTGATCAATGATTGGCCACGCGCGTCGCCCTAACCCTCTCGCCCACGGTCAACATGCCGAAAGGCATGTTGAGGCTCAATGATCATCGACACTCACTGTCATCTCTACGATGCCGCCTACGAAGACGTGCGTGGCACCCTGGCCCGGGCGAGCGAGCATGGGGTCTGGGGCGCGGTGGCCGTCGGCTGTGATCAAGGGACGAACGTGCGCACCCTCGAGCTCGCC
The DNA here is from genome assembly GCA_035311385.1 of Candidatus Methylomirabilota bacterium. GTDB lineage: Bacteria > Methylomirabilota > Methylomirabilia > Rokubacteriales > CSP1-6 > AR37. Next base: position 6,987 of record DATGCY010000398.1, on the reverse strand, counting down.
GCCGGGAACGGCAAGTGCGTGCGGCCCGCCCTGGGCTTCCACCCCGACTGGCTCCAGCTCACGGACGCCGACCTCGACCTCGTGGAAGCGCAGGTCGCTGCCAATCACTCGCGTCTGGTCGCCCTGGGCGAGATCGGCTTGCCCTGGTATTGCCTCAGCCAGGCTGCCGACAGCACGGAGGTACTCGTGCGCGGCCGCGGACGCTTCAACCGCCTCCTCGACCTCGCCGCGCGCTATGATCTGGCCGTGATTCTGCACGCTCCCCACGGCGCCGCGGCCCCTGCGCTCGAAGCTCTCAAGCGCCGCGGTATCGAGCGAGCGGTGTTCCATTGGCACAAGGCGCCCGCCGAAGTGACACGCGAGATCGTCGACGCGGGCTACTTTGTCTCCGTCACGCCCGAGGTGGTCTACCGCGACCGCGACCGCGAGCTCGTGGAGGCGGTGCCCATCGAGTCCCTGCTCGTGGAGAGCGACGGCCCCTGGCCGTATCAGGGCGAGTTCGCCGGTATACCCTCTGGCCCGTGGCTCGTGGCGCGGGTGGCGGAGGAGATCGCCAAGATCAAGCGGCTCCCCGTCGACGAGGCGATGCACCAGATCGCCTCGAATACCTGCCAGCTCTTCGAGCTCGCCTGGGCATGAAGGTCGAGCGCTTCAGCCTGCGGGTCGACGACGCGCCCGTGGTGGGCGTGCTCCACCTTCCCTCGTCGGCTCCGTCGGCCTGCGTGGTGGCCTGCCACGGCATGGGCGCCTCCAAGGACAGCGACAAGTACCTGCTCCTCGGCCGCGAGTTCCCGGAGGTGGGCCTCGCCCTCGCCCGCTTCGACTTTCGCGGGAGCGGAGAGTCGGGCGGTCTCTACCGCGACGCCACCATCGCCTCCCGCATGGCCGATCTGGAGGCCGTGCTAGACCACCTCACGCCACACAAAGCCCTCGACGGCCGCTTCGGCCTACTGGGCTCGAGCCTGGGCGGCTTCGTCGCTCTCTGGGTCGCCTCACACCGAAGCCCGACGCTGCCCGTGGTGACGTGGAACGCGCCGGCCAGCCTCGTGGAGCTGGCCGACTCTACGTCAGACGACGTGACGGCGCCGGGGGCCGCGCTGGTGGCGGAGGTGCGAGAGGGTCGTCGCGTGGAGGCCCCTCGGGACGCGAGCCATGTGCTGGTAGTGCAGGGCGAGAGCGATGACGTGGTGCCCCCCGCCCACGGCCGCCTCCTCTTCGACCGCGCCAGGGAGCCGCGTGAGCTCTGCCTCCTTCCCGGCGCGGACCATCGACTCTCCGATCCCTTGCATCGCCTGGAGGCGGTGAAGCGCAGCCGCGACTGGCTCATCCGCCACCTCCCCACGGAGCCCGCGTGATCCAGGCCGCGCGCATCAAGGAAGACTTCCTCGACCTCGCGGCAATCTCGAGCCTCTCGCGCCGCGAGGGCGCCATCGCCCGCCGCCTCGAGAGCATGCTCAAGAGCATGGGCGCCTCCGTGGAGGTGGACGATGCGGGGGAGAAGATCGGCGGGGAGACGGGCAACATCCTCGCTCGCTTCGCGGGGACTGCGCCGGGAGCGGCGCCGTTCCTCCTCTCCGCGCACATGGACACGGTGGGCCCCGCCGAGAACATCCGCCTCGTGCTCGAGGGCGACATCGTACGCACGGATCACACCACGGTGCTGGGTGGCGACGACAAGGCGGGCATCGTGGCCATCCTCGAAGCCATCAGGGTCCTGCGCGAGAGCGAGATCCCCCATGGGGACATCGAGCTCGTCCTGAGCATCTGCGAGGAGAATGGCCTTCTGGGGGCAAAGCACTTCGACACGGGGAAGCTCAAAGCCCGGCGCGGCCTCGTTCTCGACGTGGACGGCGTGTGCGAGTTGATCACGCGCGCGCCCGTGGCCAACCGACTGTCCTTCGCGGTCACCGGTCTCGAGGCGCACGCGGGAATCTGTCCGGAGCGCGGGCTCTCCGCCATCCAGATCGCCAGCGAGGCCATCGCAGGCATGAAGCTGGGCCGCGTCGACGCGGAGACCACGGCCAACCTCGGGCGCATCCAGGGCGGCCTCGCCACCAACATCGTGCCCACGCGCGTAGTGGTGGACGGCGAGACGCGGAGCCTCAGCGTGGAGAAGCTCGAGGCGCAGACCGAGCACATGCGGCGGCGTTTCGAGGAGGCGGCGGCGCGCCACGCCGTGCGCTTGGAGGACGGGGAACACCGGGCACGCGTCGAGGTGAAGGTGGAGCGTCAGTATGAGCGACTCAACGTGTCCGATTCCGCCCGCGTGGTCACCTTGGTGGCGGAAGCGACCACCGGCCTCGGCAAGTCCTTCCGCACGCGCGCCACGGGCGGCGGCTCCGACGCCAACGTCTACACGACGAAGGGCATCGAGGTCGCCAATCTCGCCTGCGGCATGCGTGACATCCACACCGTCAACGAGTGGGTGGACCTGAAGGACCTCCACACCACCGCCTCTATCGTGCTGGAGACGGTGCGGCTCCACGCGCTGTCGCCATAGAACAGATCGGCGACCTGCTCCTCGAGCACGCGCGGCCCGCCGGGTCGCCGCGCCCGTACCCGCTCCTCCTTGTCCACGGCATGCACGGAGGGAGCTGGTATCTCCGCAACTGGCTGTACGCCGCCGCCCACGCAGGCTGGGACGCCTGGGCGGTCAACCTGCGTGGCCATCACGGCAGCCGTCCCGTCCGCGAGGTGGGTCGGCTCTCGGTGCTGGACTACGTCGAGGATGTCCACGACTGCCTGCGCACCTTTCGTGAGGCAGTGCTGATCGGGCACTCCATGGGCGGGCTCGTGGCCCAGAAGGCGGCAGAGGGTGGCCGCGTGCGTGCCGCCGTCTTCGTCACCAGCGCCGCGCCCAAGGGCATCCGGATCCTCACCTGGCCCCTGCTCTGGCGCATGCCGCGCTATGCGATGGCTATTGCCACGAGCCAGGCGTTCTCCATGGGCCCCGAGGATGCGGCGGCCCTCGTCGGCAACCGGCTGACCAACGAGGAGCAGGCGTGGGCGTACCCTCAGCTCGTGCCGGAATCCGGACGCGCTGCGCGCGAGATGGCCCTGGGCCGCATCGTCGTTGATCCAGCCGCCATCCGCTGCCCGACGCTGGTCGTGGGCGCGGAGGAGGACCGGATCACGCCCGCCGCCGCGCAGCGGAGAATCGCCAAGCGCTACGGATCCGAGTACGTCGAAGCGAAGGACCACGCCCACCTGCTCATGCTCGAGCAGGGATGGGAGCGTCCTTTCGCGGAGGTGCTGGCGTGGCTCTCCCGCGTGGTGTGAGCTAGGCGCGGGATCGCCTGAGCTGAATCAGCGAGGCGGCGTGGCCGAGCCAGGCCAGGGGCACCAGAAAGCCCGGGAGCAGGATGTACGGCCAGTAGCCGATGAAGGTGAGGGGCGGCTCGGTGATGAAGACGCGGAAGGGTGACGGGGTCGAGAGCTGGGCGTGGACCACCACGTTGAGCAGGATGAGGATGGCGACCACGTTCCACCAGAAGGCGACGCGCGGCGACCACGCCCGCCGGACGAAGCAGAGGTAGCCGACGGGAATCGCGGTCAATCCCACCAGGATGTCTACGTTGCGCCCCTCGAAGGTCATGATCACAGGCGCCCGATGTTGAAGGTAGAGCAGCCAGAGGATCACCTCCATGAGGATGCGAAAGGACTGGAGATAGATCGGCCACTGAAAGGGCGTGCGTGCGAGGAGCTCGCCTATCCCACCCGAGCGCAAGAAGAGAAGCCCGGCGATCAGCGGTATCAAGAGGGCGGGGAGGATGCGCGGAGGCAGGCTCTTGAAGTTGGCGAAGTACCCTTCCAGGCTGAAGAAGCCCAGGAGGGCGACCCAGAGCGTCATGGCGAGCATGGCGCGCCCGGGGTGGCGACCCGGACTCAGCCACCAGGAGAGAATGCCGAAGAGCAGCGCGACCTGGGCGAGGAAGAGGAGATCGGTGAAGCGCTCCACCTCTACCGGGCCTTGAAGCCGAGGTCGGCCGCGGCGCATTCGCCGGCGGTCTTGCCGAACACTGAGCCGGCCATGAGCCCGGCCCCGCCCGGGTAGTTGTGGTAGAAAAGGCCGCCCACGAGCTCGCCGCACGCGTAGAGCCCGCGGATGGGCTGATCCTCGATGTCCTGCACCTGCGCGCGCAGGTCCACGCGAAGCCCGCCGAAGGTGAAGGTGATGCCGCACGTGACACCGAAGCCGACGTAGGGCGGCGTGTCGAGACGCTGGGCCCAGTTGGTCTTGGGCGGGGTGATGCCCTTCGTTCCCTTGCCGTCCAGAATGGCGGGGTTGAAGGGCTTGTCCTCCACCGCGGCGTTGAACGCCTTGACGGTGCGTACGAGTCCGTCCGGATTGATCTCGAGCTTGCGCGCCAGCTCCTCGATGGTGTTCGCCTCCGCCTTGGTGATCTCGCGGATCCGATACTCCTCGCGGAGGATCCCTACCGTCTTCTGGTCGAAGATCTGGAAGGCCGTCTGCTGGGGCTGGCGAATTACGGTTTGCCCATACTTCACGTAGGTGAAGTTGCGGAAGTCTGCTCCCTCGTCCACGAAGCGCTCACCCTGCGTGTTGACCATGATGCCGAGGGGGTAGGAGTGCTTCTGGAACATGTCGCCCACTTTACGGTCGCCAAAAGGCGGGGCGTTCATGTCCCACTGCACGGCGTGGCACGAGGACCAGTGCCCGTAGGCCTGGGCCCCGATGTCCAGGGCCATCTTGATCCCGTCGCCCGTGTTGTGACGGGTGCCCCGCACTCGCGCGAGGTCCCAGTTGGACCCGAGGTAGCGCGTGCGCCACTCCGGGTTGGCTTCGAAGCCGCCGCAGCCGAGAATCACCGCGCGTGCGGGAATCTCCGAGAAGCCGTGGGCGGAGCGAACCACCACTCCGGTGACGCCGCCCTGCTTGTCGATGGTGAGCGAGCGCGCGCCGTGACCGTACCGGACTTCGATGCCCACCTTGGCCGCGCGCTCGAGCAGCATCTCGACCAACCCGGCTCCCCCGCCCACCGCTTCCACGTTGAGCCCACCCCAGAAGTGGTGCTTGCCTTCGACCTGGTACGACTGCCGCGCGAACATGAGGATCCACCGAATGCCCTGGCCCTTCATCCATACGATGGTGGGGCGCGAGCGCTTGACGAGGAACTCTGCCATGTCGATGTCGGATCGGCCCTCGGTCACGCGCATGAGGTCGTCGTAGAACTGGTTGTCGGTGTACGGCGGCACCACGATGGCACGGGCCTCCTCCTCGGAGATGTCGGGCAGGATGTCTCGCCGGAGATCTTCGAGGCCCTGGTGCGCGAAGCGGAACCCGCCCGCGGTGAAGAACGAGTTGCCGCCACGCTGGGATTCCGGAGCCTTTTCGACCACGAGAACGGAGGCGCCCGCCTCGCGCGCGGCCAGGGCTGCGCAGAGTGCGGCATTGCCTCCTCCCACCACCACCACGTCGTGTTGCGCCATGCGGAGCCTCCCTCAGATCACGCGGGCCAGCATCGCCAGTCCCAGGGCGATGCGATACCAGCCGAAGGGCGAGAAGTTGTGGGTCTGGATCCAGCGGATGAGCCAACGCACGACGAAGAACGCGGTCACCGCCGACACCAGCGTGCCGAGGACGAGCATCCCCCAGTCCGTGGGCACGGGCCCGGGATGCCGCAGGGCATGCTGCGTCTCGTAGAGGCCCGCCGCGAGAAGTGTCGGCACGCCGACGAGGAATGAGAACTCGGTGGCGGCGGGCCGGGCGACGCCGAGGGCGAGGGCGAGCAGGATGGTGGCGGCCGAGCGCGAGGTGCCGGGAAAGACCGCCGCCAGAATCTGGGCGAGCCCCACCACCACCGCGATGAGCCAAGTGATCTCCGACGTGAGCCGTCGCCCGCGCACCGCCCACTCGATGGCGAGGATGCCGATGCCGCCCAGGAGGGTCGCCCAGGCGATGGGCGCGGTCTCCTTGGGCAGGGTGAAGCCGAGTTTCTTCAGGATGAGGCCGCCCACCCCGGTGATGACGAAGGCGAGCACGAGCTTGCTGAGGTAGTCGCGGGTATTGGGATCGCCGATGTTCGTCAGGAGCTGGCGGACGCGGGAGGCGAAGGCGAAGAGCACGGCGAGGGCGGCGCCCGACTGGATGGTGATGTTGAAGAGGTCCGATTGCTGGGGCAGCCAGTGCGCGTTCTCGACGAGGAGGAGATGACCCGTCGAGGAGATGGGGAGGAACTCGGTCACGCCTTCGATGATGCCGAGGATGCAGACGGCGAGCCAGGCGGGCACGAACCGCTAGCCCACGATCTCTTCGCCGCCATCCACGCCGATGACGTTGCCGGTCATCCAGTAGGTGTCGGGGTGGGAAAGGGCCACGATGGCGCGGGCCACATCCTCCACCGTGGTGAGCCGGCGGTGCGGGTTGCGCTCGGCGGCCTTGGCGGAGAACTCCTCGTAGTTGGGTATCTTCTGCGCGGCGGGGGTGGCCGTGACCCCGGCCCGGATCGAGTTGGCGGTGATGCCATGGCTGGCCAGCTCGGCGGCGAGCTGGCGGATGTTCGACTCCAGCGCAGCCTTGGCCGCGGAGACGGGCCCGTAGTAGGGCAGCACGCGGGCACCCCCCGCCGAGGTCATGGCGTAGATACGTCCGCCCCGCCCCATGAGGCCGCGGCCCACCAGCTCCTGCGTCCAGTAGATGAGGCTGTGGGCCATCACGTCCAGAGTCATGTCCATTTGTGACTTGCTCACGGCTTCTTTGATGGGGTCGGTGACGAAAAGCTTGAGGGTGCCGAAAGCCAGGGAGTGGAGGAGGACCCGGAGGTGGCCGAGCTCGTTGCGCTCGCGCAGGATGCGTTCCATGTCCCCGCTGACCTCGGCTCGTTTCTCCTCGTCGGCCGCGTTGATGTTGTAGAAGTGCGCCTGGCGGCCCAGGCCCTTGATGTCGCTCACGACGCGCTCGGCGTTGGGCAGGGTCGACTTGCGATCGAGATGCACGCCGAAGATGTTCATGCCCGCCCGGGCCAG
>DATGCY010000397.1:0-5411 GCA_035311385.1 Candidatus Methylomirabilota bacterium | reverse complement strand
ACGAAGAGATCGGGACCGAAGAGCTTGATGCTGAGCTCGCCCTTCACTCCGGCCAGCGCCTCGTCCACGTTGTCCTTGATGGGCTGGGAGAAGTTTGTGGTGATGCCGGGCAGGTCGGACAGGGACGCGGCCATGGCCTCGATGAGCTTGTTCTTCTCGTGGAATCGCCACTGTTCGCGCGGCTTCAGCCCGATGTAGAACTCGTTGTTGTCTGCGCCGTTGGGATCGGTGCCATCGTCGGGAGAGCCGGTCTGCGAGACCACCACCCGCACCTCGGGAAACCGCCCGATCCGTTCCCTGATCTCATGAACGTAGGGGCGGGTCGCCTCCAGGGCGATACCCACGGGCAGCTTCACCCGCAACCACAGATCTCCCTCGTCCAGCTCGGGGAGGAACTCCTTACCGAGGACGGTGAAGAGGAACAGGGAAAGGGCGAGGAGGCCGGTGGCGCCGAGGATGGGCAGGAGCGGCCGGCGCACGCACCAGTGAATGGCGGGGGTGTAGGGCCGGCGTAGCCAGTGGAGGAGGGGACTCTCCTTCTCCGACGGCGCCCGCTTGAAGAGCAGGCTCGCGAGCACGGGGATGAGGGTGAGGGTGAGGATGAGGGAGCCGACCACGGCCAGGGAGATGGTGACGGCCATGGGGCGGAAGAGCTTCCCCTCGATCCGTTGGAAGGTCACGATGGGCAGGTAGACCGTCATGATGATGAGCACGGCGAAGGTGAGCGGCCGCGCCACCTCCACGGCGGCGTGCTCCACCTCGCGCACCACGCGATGCCCAGTGACCTTGCGCTCGCTCAGCCGGCGCATGATGTTTTCCGTCATGATGACGGCGCCGTCCACGATGATCCCGAAGTCGATGGCCCCCAGCGACAGAAGATTGGCGGGGATGCTCTGAAGATCCATGAAGATGAACGCGAAGAGGAGCGAGAGGGGGATGGTGATGGCCACGATGAAGGCGGCGCGGATGTTGTAAAGGAACACTGAGAGGAGAAGCACCACGAGGGCTGCGCCTTCCAGCAGATTGCGCATGACGGTGGTCACCGTGGTGCGCACGAGCCGATCGCGGCTGTAGTAGGGCCTGAGCTGCACTCCCGCGGGGAGGGATCTCTGCACCTCCTCGATCTTCTTCCGGACGCCATCGATGACCTTGCCGGGATTCTCGCCCTTGCGCATGAGGACGATGCCCTGGACGAGGTCGTCGTCGTGGTCCTTGCCTAGGATGCCCAGGCGGATGCCCGTCCCGATGCCCACGGCGCCGATGTCGCGCACGCGCACCGGGGTGCCTTTCTGCGCCGCCACCACGATGTTCTCGATGTCCTTGGTGCTCTGGATGAGGCCGATGCCGCGCACCATGAGGGCGTACTCGCCCTGCCGAATGTAGCTGCCCCCCGCGTTCGAGTTGTTGCCCGCCACCGCGTCGAAGACCTGCTTGAGGGTCAGGTTGTAGGCGCGCAGCCGGTCGGGATCCACGGTGATCTGGTACTGCTTGATCCCCCCGCCCCACGACACGACGTCCGCTACCCCGGGCACCTTCTTGAACTCGCGCTCGATGGTCCAGTCCTGGAGCGCCTTCAGGTCAGGTAGTGGCATGCTCGTCGACTCGAGGGTGTAGCGATACACCTCGCCGATCGCGCTGGCGAGGGGACCGAGCTGCGGCTTGGCGTCGGCAGGAATCTCGGCCTGGGTGATGCGCTCGAGCACCTGCTGCCGCGCCCAGTAGTTGTCCGTGCCGTCGGCGAAGAGGACTTTGATGTTAGAGAGGCCGAAGATGGAGACGGAGCGCAGGAAAGTCAGGTTGGGGACGCCGTTGAGCTCCTTCTCGAGGGCGATCGTGACCAGCCGCTCGACCTCCTCCGCGGCGTGGCCCGGCCAGAGCGTGATCACGTCCACCTCGACGTCGACCACATCGGGGTAGGCCTCGATGGGCAGGCGATAGAAGGACACGATACCCCCCGCGGTGAGGAGGAGGGCCAGGGCGAGGGTGATGAAGCGCTGATGGAGGGCGAAGGCGATCAGACCCTGGATCATCGGGCACTCCGCGGGGCGAGTGCGTCTTCAGCCATCGCGGTCTCGAAAAATAGACGTCCACGCATGCTCGTTCTCCCGGGTGGCGATCGGCACCCATCGGCGCAGGCGGGCGGGCCGCGCGATCATCCACGAATTGGGCAGAGTGGGCCGGGGACGAGAGGTATCCCATGCGAGAAGACACCGCGTCCGCGGTCCGGCGACAGTCGACGAGTCGGAGAAAGCGGACTAGGCGGCGGGCGGAGCGCGAATTACATCCCCCAAGGACGGGGGATCGAGGGCGGGATCCTGATCGCTTCGAACGACGGTGGTGAGGACGAGCTCGGCGGCCGGGCGGAGACCGTCCGCGCCGAAGGGCTGAACGACGCCTGATTCCGAGGTGATGAGATCGACGACGAAATCGAAGTCCGCGTCGTCGTAGAAACCGGGGACCCAGCCCGGATCGACGGGGCTCGCGTAGGCGAGCGTCCCCAGCAATACGAGGCTGGCGAGGAGGACCAGAGCCAGGATGCCGCGCAACTTCATATATGTTCCGGTAACATTCTTCGCGAGGGCTGTCAACTTCTCGACCGACGCGTCCTGGCGCCGGCCCCCGCCGGGACGCGAGGGGGACATGAGGCGGTGCCGAGCTGCTTGCCAGGCGACTGCGACTCGATGCAGGCCGCAGAGCGCTGGCCCGCCGCGTCGGCGTAGCACCGCCGCGACAATCTCGCGCGCCGGATGATCGACGGCGGTACAGTGGAAGGCAGTCGCCGGCAACACTCAGTCATGTCGGTGCCATGCGTCACCAACCGGAGGGAAACTGAAATGGCAACGAACGGTGGAGGGCGAAATCTGCTGTCGCGACGGGCGCTCTTGGCCTCAGGCATGCTGGCCATGCCCGTGACGGCGGCATTGATCACGCTGCGGCCGGAGTTGGGGGCGGCCCAGCAGAAGGTGGCGCAGAAGCTCGTGCAGTATCAGCTGAAGCCCAAGAACAATCAGAAGTGCTCGCTCTGCCTGCACTTCGTGCCCCCGGACTCCTGCAAGGTGGTCGATGGCAAGATCAACCCCGACGGCTGGTGCGCGCTGTTCGCCCCGAAGCCGAAGTAGACGCGCTGACGTAGCGGCGGCGCCCCGGGCGTGCTACTTGCCCGCGGTGCCCGAGGGAAGTCCCGAAGGAACGGGGCGGCGGCCCCCGCGCAAACGCTGCCAGAGGTCGCGCCATCCCCCCACGCGCTCCCGCGCACCCTCGAGACCGAGGTAGATCACCGGCGTGATGTAGAGGGTGAGGAGCTGGGAGAGGATGAGCCCGCCTACCACGGACAGGCCCAGCGAGCGCCGCGAGTCGCCGCCTGCTCCGAGGCCGACGGCGATGGGTAGAGTCGCCATGAGGGCGGCCATGGTCGTCATCATGATGGGTCGGAAGCGCAAGAGGCAGCCCTGGAAGATGGCCTCCCGAGCTGTGCGGCCCTGCCGCTGCGCATCGATCGCGAAGTCGATCATCATGATGGCGTTCTTCTTCACGATACCCACCAGCATGATGATGCCGACGAAGCCGTAGAGGTTGAGCTCCTCGCGGAAGACGAGCAGGGTGAGGAGCGCGCCCACCCCCGCGGAGGGCAGTCCGGAGAGAATCGTGAGCGGATGGATGAAGCTCTCGTAGAGGATGCCCAGGATGAGGTAGATGACAAGGACGGCGGCCAGGAGGAGGAGGCCCAGGCCCTTGACCGACGACTGGAAAGCCTGCGCCGTGCCCTGGAAGGACGTGGTCAGCGTCACGGGCAGCCGCAGGTCGCGCTCGAGATTTCGGATCTCCGCCACCGCGTCACCCAGGGAGACCCCGGGCTTGAGATTGAAGGAGATGGTCACCGCGGGCAGCTGGCCCAGGTGGTTCACGGTGAGGGGGCCCACCGAGCGAGTGAGCTTGGCCACCGCGCTCAGCGGGACGAGCTTGCCGGAGCTCGAGCGGATGTACAGCATCCCGAGGGCGTCGGGATCGTCCTTGAACTGGGGAAGGAGCTCCATCATCACCCAGTACTGGTTGGTCGGGGTATAGATGGTGGAAATCTGCGGCGCCCCGTAGGCATTGTTCAGCGCGTTCTCGATCTGGGAGGCGGTGACCCCGAGAGCCGAGGAGCGGTCGCGGTCGATCTCCACCAGCACCTGCGGGCTCGTCACGAGCAGATCCGAGTTCACGTCGAGGAAGCCGGGAAGGGCGCGGATCTTGTCGAGCAGGACGGGCGCCCACTTGTAGAGGTTCGCGGAGTCGGTGTCCTGCAGCGTGTACTGATAGGCGGCCTTGGTCAGGTTCCCACCGATCCGGATAGTGGGAAGCTTCTGCGGGTAGACGGTGAAGCCCGGGATGCCCGTCAGCTTGGCGCGGAGCTCTTGGATGATGTGGTCCACGCCCGGCCGCTGGTCGCGCGGCTTGAGTCTGATGAAGAACCGTCCCGTGTTCGGCACCACGCTGGTGTTGCTGGCTCCGATCGACGACATGAACGACGAGACGTAGGGCTGCTTCAGCACGATGGCCGCCGCCTCGCGCTGATGCGCCATCATGCTGTCGAAGGAGATGTCCTGGGCGCCTTCGGTGAAGGCAAAGACCTGTCCCGTGTCCTCGTCGGGGATGAAACCCTTCGGGATGACCGTGAAGAGCCACGCCGTGGCCACCAGCGTCGCCACGAACACGACCACCGTCATCTGCGGGTGACGGAGGACAACCTGAAGCGTGACGCGGTACAGGTGCAGCATGCCGTCGAACACCCGCTCCGAGGCGCGGTACAGCCGACCGTGCGATTCCTTCGGAGGCTTGAGGAATCGGCTGCAGAGCATGGGCGTCAAGGTCAGCGACACCACGCCGGAGACCATGACCGCGATGCCGATGACCGCCGCAAACTCGTGGAGGAGTCGGCCCACCACCCCCGCCATGAAGAGGACGGGAATGAAGACGGCGGCGAGCGACAGCGTCATCGAGATGATGGTGAAGCCGATCTCCCGCGAGCCGAGGAGGGCGGCCTCCATGCGGCCCATCCCCTCCTCCATGTGGCGCACGATGTTCTCGAGGACGACGATGGCGTCGTCCACCACGAAGCCCACGCCCAACGTGAGGGCCATGAGGGACAGGTTGTCGATGGTGTAGCCGAGGGCGTACATGCCCGCAAAGGTGCCCACGATCGACATGGGCAGGGCCAGGCTCGGGATGACGGTGGCGGAGACGTTGCGCAGGAACAGGAAGATCACCAGCACCACGAGGGCGATGGCGAGGAACAGGGTGAACTGCACGTCGTGCACGGAGTCGCGGATCGACGCCGAGCGGTCGTAGAGCGTGTTGAGGCTCACGGAGGCGGGCAGCTGCGCCTCGAAGGTCGGGAGGATCTTCTTGATCGAGTCGACCACCTCGAT
>DATGCY010000396.1:0-3910 GCA_035311385.1 Candidatus Methylomirabilota bacterium | reverse complement strand
ATGGGCGGCTGCACCCCCAGGCCGAGGAAGCTCAGGCTCGACGCGAGGAGAAGCGCGGTGGCCATGCGGAGGCTCGCCTGCACGACGAGCGGGGAGAGCACGTTGGGGAGGACGTGGCGCACAAGAATGCGGACGTCGCTCGCGCCCTGGGAGATGGCCGCCTGCACGAACTCGACGGGCCGGAGGGCCAGGGCCGCGGCGTGGCCGATCCGAGCGAAGGCGGGAATGGAGTAGATGCCCACCGCGATGATTAGGTTCACGGTGCCCACGCCGAGGATGGTGATGGTGACGAGGGCGATGAGAAACCCCGGCAGGGCGAGGAGCAGGTCGATGGCACGCATGGTCATCATTTCCGCGTAGCCGCCACGAAAGCCCGCCCAGATTCCCAGGCCTCCTCCCACGAGCAGAGCGCCGAGCACCGCCGACAGCACCAGCTCGAGAGAGATGCGCGCGCCGTGCACCACGCGGCTCAGAATGTCGCGCCCGAGCTCGTCCGTTCCGAACCAGTGCGCCCAGCTCGGCGGCTTCAGGATCGCCCGAAAATTGGTCTTGAAGGGCGGCTCGGACACGAGGGCCGGTCCCGCGAGGGATACGAGGAGGAAGAGGACGGTGATCACGAAGCCCACGATGCCCGCGCGATGGCGGAGGAATCGGTGGGCCGAGCGGGCGGAACTCACGTGAGGCGGATCCGCGGATCGAGGGTCGCGTAGAGGAGGTCGACCAAGAGGTTCACGAAGGCGAAGCTGGCCGCCACGAGAAGCACCGCGCCTTGAATCACGGGGAGGTCGCGGTGCTTGATGGCGTCCACGAGGAGCAATCCAACCCCGGGCCAGGTGAAGACGGTCTCGGTCACTGCGCTGGCTCCGATGAGGTAGCCGAACTGCAGGCCGACCACGGCGACCAAGGGGATGAGGGCGTTTTTCAGCGCGTGCTTGCCGACCACCACGTTTTCACGGAGGCCCTTGGCGCGGGCCGTGCGCACGTAGTCGTAGCCGAGCGCGTCGAGCATGCACGATCGGGCCGTCCGGGCGATGCTGGCCACGGAGAACGCGCCTAGGGTGACCGCGGGCAGCACTATGTACGCCATGCCTCCATAGCCCGAGGTGGGCAGCCAGCCGAGCCGGACCGAGAAGAAGCCGATGAGGATCAGTCCGAACCAGAAGGTCGGCATCGAGGCGCCGAGCACGCTGACCGTGGTCATCGCCGTATCCCACGCCGTCCCGCGCCACACGGCGGCGGTGACACCGGCGGGCAGGCCGACCACGAGGGCGACGGCCAAGCTCACGGACGCGAGGAGCAGTGACGCCGCGAAGCGGCTGGCGAGATCGTCGGCCACGGGCTGCTGGCTACGCAGAGAGCGGCCGAGATCGCCGGTGAGTACGCGGCCGAGATAGCGGCCGTACTGCACGTAGGTGGGCTGGTCCAGGCCGAGCGCGACGCGCAGCCGCTCGACCTCTTCCGGCCGCGCGTCCACGCCGGCGATGAGAGCGGCCGGATCGCCGGGGATGAGGCGCAGGATCGCGAATACCACGACGGACACGGCGAGCAGCACCAGGCCGAGGGCGGCCACTCGCCGCGCGAGGTAGGGAAGCACGATGGTCGAGACTCTAGCCGCGTGCACACGCGGACGTCAACCGACCGCTGGGGCGCACCCAGGTTCGCGCCACCTCCTCGACACGGTGGCACCCGCGCTCTGTGCGTCCGCCGCGGTCTTTCGGCGCCACGGACGTTTCGATTTGACGAACCGCCACCCAGTCGGGCATCTTCGTGTACACCAGCGATGGCCCCGCCCTTACGGACGGGCGCCCTTCCCACCCGGAGGTCCCCGCGGGTCGTGAACGAGTCAGAGGTGGCCGTCTTTCAGATCCTGACCACGCTCGCCGAGTGCTCGGCCATTCTGGCGGCCTTCGTGGGCGTCGCGGGGATCTTTCGCATCCACGTCCTCCTGGAGCGTCGGCGCGATGCGGAGGCGGAGGTGCGCTTCTGGACGAAACGATTGACCAAGCAGGACACCTTCGCGGTACCCTTTGGCGATGTGCAGGCCTTGCTCTCGAACGAGCAGACGCGCGTCGTGGCTGATCCGCCCCACGAAGATCTGCTCGCTGCCGCGATCGCCGCAGATCGTCGCCGGGGCGCTCTCGGGCCCATCCTGCGCCAGGCCCGGGCGGCCCTCCTCTTGCTGGAGGGATGGAACCTCGGGGTGGCGGGGGCGGCGGCCATCGGGATGAGCAGCGTGACGGCCCTCGCGGCCGCGTCGGGATTCTCGTCCGCCGCGTGGCTCGCGGTGCTTAGGCAAGTCGCGGTGCCGATCTGGTGCGTGTGGGTCTGGACGGTCCGGACCTAGCTGGTGTTGAGCCGATGCCGCACGGTGTTCATGCGTCGAGTCACGTCAGCTCGCCTCGTAACAGTCTCGTACGTCGCTTAGCGTATGGATACAATCACGATGTATGCCAGCGTAGTGTCACGTACGATTTCATCAAGCCCGGGGCAAGCCAGCGCATCTCGACGGTCGCGGTGGCCTCCGGCGGACGCAGACTTCGAAGTAGTCTCGATCAGCAACGAGGTGTCGTGAGCTAGCATCGATGTCTATTCCACGGCGGCCGGACAAGCGACAGCAGCCACGCACCCGCGTGGCCTGGCCCATCTTGATCAACTTCGGGAGGGATCGATACCTCTCGATGTCGGTGGATATCAGCACCCACGGCACCAAGGTCAAGACCAACGCTCGACTGCAGACGGGCACTGCCGTGCAGCTCGAGGTCGTGCCTCCCGAAGGCCCCCCGATTCGCGTGGGGGCCCTCGTGTGGCGGATCGACGCCGACGGCCTCGCCCTCCTGTTCAGCCGGAACATTCACCATCGGCTTATTCGCTTGGTCTAGCGCCGGCGCATCCGGGTCGCCGGAGGCGGATGGCCCGGATAGAGGGTCACCTGCCAGCGCGATGACCTGATCGACGTCGGAGGGACTTGCCGCTCGGACGGCTGCAGGCTACCCTCGGGTCACATCTCCCGGGACTCCCAGATTGGCGGCTCACCGCAGTGCCAGCCATGCAAGCGAGCAATCACAAGACACGACGAGGTAGGGGCATCCGGTGGCACCTCTTCCAGGTGCTGCTCCTCAGCATCCTTCCGATCGGCTTGTTCGCCGCGGGCCTCTTCTATCTGCACTGGAGGGCACAGGAGCACGAGCGCGAACGCTCCCAGGTCCAGCTGGTGCGCTTGCTCGCCGCCGCGGTGGACAACGCGCTCGACAGCACGGTGGAGCGGCTCTCCATCCTGGCTTCCCTGTGGGGATCCAGCCCAGTGCCAGATGAGGACTTCTATGCCCGCGCCAAGGATGCCCTGAGGAACAATGCCGACTGGTCGGAGCTCCAGCCTCTCAGAACCGACGGTGGGGCGCTCGGAGCAGGCAAGCTGGCCGCCTCCTCGCTCGATGTCTGGCGCCCGGTGATCACCGACCGGCGGCCGCTCGTCTCGAACGTGCTGCCCGATCCCGAGACGGGAACCCAGTCCGTGTACGTCGGCGTCCCCGTGGTGAGGGAGGGAAAAGTCACGCATGTCCTGATCGCCAAGCTCGATCTGAAGTGGTACGACCGCCTCCTCACGCGGCAGGGCCTTCCCAAGGGCGGGGTGGCGGGGCTCTTCGATCAGGACTTCAAGTTCGTGGCGCGCAGCGCGGAAGGGAGCGAGCGTCGGGGCAGCAGCCCCAGCGAGGCGCTGGTGGGGGACATGAATCTGACCAAGCCGGTGGACGTGGACAAGCTTGCCCACGTGATGGAAGCGGCTGGCCGTTCGCCCCAGGCCATCGGCTCCGACTAGCACACGCGATTACGACAAGCTAGACAGGCGGCATCGGCCTGGGCTCCGGGGTGGGCGAGGGCTCCGGAGTCGGTGGAATCGGGAAGGGCGGAT
>DATGCY010000395.1:0-2637 GCA_035311385.1 Candidatus Methylomirabilota bacterium | reverse complement strand
TCGAAGTGGAAACGGAGGATCTTTCGCCCCGCTTCCGCCATGGGCTCGTCTGCCGTCACCCCCACCGACTTCTTCTTCTTGCGAGGCTTGCGCGCCCGCTTCTCGCCGTCGAGCTGGGCGAGGGCGCGCTCGAACTTGGAGGACGCCTGCGGCTCGAGATCGTACTGGCGGAGCTGGTCATCGATGGCGCGCAGATCGTCCTCGGTGCCCGCGCCGGCTAGCTCGACCTCGAGCTCACGCGCGTGCGACTCGTGGCCGGCGATCTCGCTGTCTACGGTGTCGAGGGAGAGCTCGCCCACCCCACGCTCGCCCTGCTCCACCGCGCGGGTGGCGCGGAGCTGGCGCAGAGCGAAGAGCTCGGCGAGGGGACGCCCCTCGCTCGCCCTCAGCACGACCTCGCGCGCCTGACACTCCGGCCAGTCGGACGGGGTGGAGTGGGGCGGCACCTCGCACTCGAGCTCCTCCCGCTCGTGCCGAGCGCCCTCTGCCTTGCCCAGTCCCTTCACGGTGAGGCGCCACTGTCGATCCGCCTCGCTCTCGCGGAGGCGGCAAGCGTAGCCGGCCTTCAAGAGATCGCGCTCCGCCGTGTCGAGATAGTGATCGATCACCTGCCGCTCGCCGGTGGGCCGGAGCCGGTAGCTGCCCACCGCGCGCAACTCGAGCAGGGTGTCGAACACAGAGGGATCGGATATGGCATATTTGGCTTCGATTTCCACGGGCCGTAACCTCCGCGCAATTATAGACGGAAAAAGGGGAGGTAGAATCATCCGATGGCCGCCGTCATCCGCGTCTCCGCGCCGCAGATCCGCGAGCAACTGGAGTCCGTCTTCCGTGCCTGGGGCATGTCGGAGGCACACGCCATCACCACCGCCGAGATGATGCTCGAGACGGACCTGCGGGGCGTCGACTCGCACGGCATCTCGATGCTGCCCACGTACGACCGCGAGTTTCGCGCGGGCCGTCTTAACATGCGCCCGGTGTTCAAGACGCTCCGTGACGCCCCCGCCATGGCCCTCATCGATGCCGACGCCTCCCTCGGCCATCCCGTGTCTGCGGAGGCCATGAACCTCGCGGTGGACAAGTGTCGCGTGTCCGGCGTGGCGGTGGTGTCCGTGGTCAACTCGCATCACTTCGGTGCCGCGGGCTGCTACGCGAAGATCGCCTCCGATCGCGGGGTGATCGGCATGGTCACCTGCTCCACGCGGGGGGTGACCATGGTCCCCACCTTCGGAGCCGAGCCGATCATGGGCACCAACCCGCTTGCCTTCGCCGCCCCGGCCGGCCGCAATCCGGCCTTCCTCCTCGACATGGCCACCACCACCGTGGCGGCGGGCAAGGTCAAGGTTTACAAGCTCAACCACAAGCCGCTTCCCGCGGGCTGGACGGTGGACGGCAGCGGACAGCCGGTGACGGATCCCGAGGAGGCCTTCCACTACGTGTTCGATCGCCCCGAGGGGGGCATCACGCCACTCGGCGGCGCGCGCGAGGTTGGTGGGCACAAGGGCTACGGCCTCGCCGTCATGGTACACATACTGGGCGGCGTGCTTGCGGGCGCTTCCTTCTCACCGATCCGGCGGCTGACCCAGAGGCCGTCCGATCCGCACAACATCGGCCATTTCTTCATGGCCATCGATCCGAAGGCCTTCCGGCCCGTCGGCGCCTTCGAGGAAGATCTCGATCAGGTCATCGACGTGCTGCACGACGCGAAGCGGGCCGAGCCCGACCAGCCCGTGCTGGTGGCGGGTGATCCCGAGAATCTCACGCGGCGGGAGCGACTCGAGCAGGGCGTGCCCGTGCCCGAGGACCTGATGATCCAGCTTCGCGACGTGGCAAAGAGCGCGGCCGTGCCCTTCGTCCTGGAGGTGGCAAGGCGATGAACCCGAACGCGTATCGCGAACGTGCCGAGCGAGGCGAGGTCCAGCTCGGCACCTGGGTGACGATGATTCGCACCCCCGCCGTGCTCACCCTGCTCCGCTCCGCCGGCCTCGACTTCGTGCGGGTGGACATGGAACATTCGTCCTTCTCCATGGAAACGGTGGCTGACATGGCGATCCTCGCCCGCGCCCTCGATTTCCCCATGGTGGTCCGGCCCCCCGAGGGCAACCGGGAGTGGATCACGCGCCTCCTCGACGCAGGTGTGTGGAATCTCCACGTACCTCAGGTCGACACCCCGGAGCAGGCGGCGGCCGTCGCCTCGTGCTGCCGCTATGCGCCGCTGGGAGAGCGCGGCATGTACGGCTTCGGGCCCCACACCGAGTACCGCACCCTGCCCCCCGCCGAGCATATGGCCGCGGCCAACGCGCGTGTGCACGTGACGATCATGCTGGAGACGAAGGAGGCCTTCGAGCGCCTGGACGAGATCGCCTCCGTCCCCGGCATCGACGCTCTCACCCTGGGCCCCACCGACCTCGCGCAGAACCTGGGGGTCCTCGGCACGCCGAAGCAGAAGCCCGTACTCGACGAGCACCGCCGCCGCCTCGTGGAGGCCGCGCGCAAGCACGGCAAGGCGGTGGCCATGATCACCGACAGCGTGGAGGGCGTGCGGCAGATGATTGCCCTCGGCGCCACGATCATCAACTACTCCTCCGATACGGCGGCCCTCCGCTCCGCTTATGCCTCGGTGGTCGAGGAGATTCG
>DATGCY010000394.1:0-2983 GCA_035311385.1 Candidatus Methylomirabilota bacterium | reverse complement strand
GGCGGAGCGACGCTGACGCCGAGCTTCGCGACGGCGGGGAGAATCGCCCTCGTCGTCTTCGACGGCTCGGCTGGCCAGCAGATGAGCCTCGGCATCGGAGGCGGCATCACGAGCGTCACGACGACCATCTACAACCCGGGCGGCAGTGTGGTCACGTCGGGCGGCACGGACATCAGCGGCGGATCGCTCCACGTGCCGTGGCTGCCCGCGACCGGGACGTACACGATCCTGGTCGCCCCTGCCGGGACCTTCACGGGTAGTGCGCCGCTAACGCTGTCCCAGGATCTCGCGCTGGGTGTCATCCAGATCAATGGCGCGTCAGTGAACGTGAACATCGCGCGCCAGGGGCAGCGGGTGCGGCTGACCTTCAACGGGAGCACGGGCCAGCGTCTAACCGTCGGCACGGTGAATGCCACGCGCTCGGCCACGTATTCGGTCTTGAACCCAGATGGCAGCGCGCTCGTCTCACAGCTGCTGGCCAGCGGTGCACTGACGGTGCCACAGCTGCCCGCGACGGGCACGTATACGATTCTCATCGATCCCGACCATGGCATTCCGATGAGCGTAACGCTGGGGCTCTCGTCGGACATCGCCGGTAGCATCGTCATTGGTGGCGCGGCGGTCGCGGTCGCCGTCGAAGAGCCCTGGCGGCGCGCGCGGCTTACTTTCGAGGCCACCGCCGGCCAGCAACTCGACCTGGGGGTGACAGGCAGCACATTGCCGAACTGGCGGACGACGTTTCTGTCGCCCGACGGCAGCACGGTCGTGAGCCAGAGTGGCGGAAATGGCACTGCGGCGCTCCACACTCCGCCGCTGACGCAGACGGGCACCTATACGCTCCTGCTCGAGCCGACTGATCCCTCCACCGGTACGCTCACCTACATCCTCTCGGCCGAGGTGAGTGGCAACATCGCCCCGGGCGGCGCGGCCGTGCCGGTGAGCATGACGCGGGCCGGGCAGCGGGCGCGCCTGATCTTCCCTGGCACGGCAACCCAGCGTGTGAGTCTGGGCGCTACGGGCGTCACCACGCCGGGAGCGGCCGTGTCGCTGTTGCGTGCGGACGGTTCCTTCCTCGCCACTCTCTTCTCGGTCGCCGCGAGTCAAGTGGGATTCGGTGGGCCACTGACCTTGCCGGCCTCCGAGACCTACGCGATCCTGGTCGATCCCTCCGCGCCCGGGGACCTCACGCTGACGCTCTACGAGGTGCCGCCGGACATCACGGGCTCACTCACCATCGACGCGAGCCCGCAGACGATCACCTTCGTCGCTCCTGGCCAGCAGGCTCTTTTGACTCTAACGGGCACGGCGGGGCTGAGCGTGACGATCCGCGCGAGCAACAGCTCGGTCGGGTGCTTCAACAACATCGCTCTGACCTTTGCGGGGGGCGGTAGCTCGTGGGCGCCGGTGTGCGGTGCCTCATTCACGCTCGGACCTACGACCTTGGGAGCGACGGCGACCTATACGCTCCTGCTCGATCCTGACAAGGCCAACATCGGCACCCTCGACATTCAGGTGACCAACCCATGAGACTTCGTCGCGCGATTTCCCACGGCTTGCTCCTGTCAATGACACTTCTGCCGAATGCTTCGGGCAGGTTCGGTGCGGAGCCGGCGCTGCCGGTCGTGCCAGGGCAATCGCGGACCCTCCTATCCGATGGACGCTGGCTCCTCGTCGGTGGAGAGGGAGGGCAGGGACCACTCGCTACCGCCGCCGTCTTCGATCCACAGACCAGCAGCCTGACATCGATCACGCAGCCCTTGCTCCAGGGTCGCGCCTGGCACACGGCCACTGTGCTCCCCGACGGCAGGGTACTCATCGCGGGCGGCATCGGCTCAGGTGGGCAGGTATCCGCCGTCCTCGAGATCTTCGATCCGACCGTGCAAGCCTTCCATCCGATACCAGCACCTGGCCTCGTGCCGCGGGCCGAACAGACCGCCACGCTCCTCACCGACGGCCGTGTCCTCTTTGCCGGCGGCCTCTCGGCGCAAGGCCAAGTGCTGAGCGACGCCCAGCTGTTCAACCCAGTCACGTCTGCGGTCGAGGCTGTCCAGCCCCTCTCGACTCCTCGGCGCGGAGGCACGGCGACTCTCCTCGCTGACGGGCGTGTGCTTCTCTGGGGCGGAACCGGTGCCACCGGCGCGGCGTTGACCGCGGGAGACGTGTTCGATCCGGCGCAGGGTAATTTCGCCTATGTGACTGCAAGGCCCACGACGCCGGATCCGAGTGACAGCCCTCAACTCGAGACTTCGGTGCCGCTGGTCGGCACCGTGGGCGTGCCGACGGACAGCGTGCTCGCGCTCCGCTTTTCCAAACCACTTCGCGTGGACCCGACGATAGCCGGGACCGTGACCTTGAGCGGACCCGCGGGCCCAGAGGGTGCCATGGTCGTGGCCGCCGAGGATGGCATGCTTATCTTCGTCACCCCGCGATCCCCGCTGGCGCAGGGCACGACCTACACGCTGACGGTGAACGGCGCCGTGGATGCCACGGGATTCCTCGTGCCCTTTACGATCGTGCCCTTCCAGACGGCGAGCCCGCCGACGGCGATAGGCGCCGGGGTGCGCGTCGTGTCGGCTCCCGCGCCAAAGACGACCCATTTCCATCCGTTGAGCGCGATCCGGGCGGGGACACCCGGCGAGATCGATGAGGAATGGCGCGGGGAGCTCTGCGACGGCAAGCCCTGCTCGAGATGGCAGCGTCTGCCACCGCTCAAGGCGCCGCGCGGGATCACCGCGCTCGCCGGACAGATGCTGCGTCTGAACGGAGAGCCCTTGGCGCGGGCCACGCTCACGATCGGCACCCAGAGCGCCCGGACCGATTCGACGGGACGCTTCCTGCTGACGGGCATCGCCAGCGGAGATCAGGTGCTCATCATGGATGGCTCGACAGCGAATCGACCGGGGCGGAGTTACGGGATCTTCGAATACTACGTCGACATCGACGACGGGCAGACCACAGCCCTCCCCTTCACGATCTGGATGCC
>DATGCY010000393.1:0-7267 GCA_035311385.1 Candidatus Methylomirabilota bacterium | reverse complement strand
TGCCGCGGCCTGGGTCTCCACCTTCGCCCTCACCCTCACGAACCCCACGACCATCATCTCCTTCGCGGCGATCTTCGCGGGGCTCGGACTGGGACGGAGCGTGAGCGGCTACGGAGCCGCCTCGGTGATGGTGCTGGGCGTCTTCCTCGGCTCCGCGATCTGGTGGCTCTTTCTGAGCGTGGGCGTCGGGCTCCTGCGTTCGTCGCTGACGCCAGCGCGACTCGGCTGGGTGAATCGCGGCGCCGGCGCGATCATCGCGGCCTTCGGCGTGGTGGCGCTGGCCAGCCTGCTCTGGTGACGATTTGATCTTGACGTGGCGGGATGCCGAGCATAGAGTGCGCCCCGATGCTGAGCGACCGGCACCACCCGCGCGAAAGCGCCGTCACCCCGCCGACATGTCGCACCCCCGTCGGGGTCGATGAGGCATCTCGGAAGGCCGTGCTGAGGCTCGCCGTCGCGCTCGTCGGCCTCGCACTTTTCGTGGCGAGCTTCGTCACCTTCCGCCTCACCGAGAGCCCGCCGGAAGGCACCGTTGCGCTCCTCCTCGAGATCGGCGGCTGGATCGGGATGCTTGCCGCCGCCCGCATCCTCACTGATCGATGGCTCGCGCCCAGCCTCGTCGTCTCCGCCTGGCTCCTCCTCGTGATGGTCAACGCGTTCAGCGCACGGCTGATCCAGCGCGGCACCGACCAGGGCCTCGCCCTCGGCTTCAACTACGTCACCACCCTCATCACCTTCGAGGCGGGGGCGTGGCTCCTCGTAGCCTTGCTCATGCTCGACGGGGCCGCCCGGCTCTGGCGGGAGGACGCGCAGCGATCTAGTTGGCGGCGGGCACGGGGTTCCGCCGTCGCTTCTTGACCTTCGCGAAGCGCCAGCTTAGCTTCTGCCCACGCTGAGCCCCATGTCGAGATTGCCGAGACACGAGTGACCACCGGCGCGTCCATCGTCGTCGAGAGCGTGAGCAAGCGCTACGAGACGCCGAGCGGCCCCGTCCCCGCCGTCGATACTGTCAGCCTCACGGTGCGCCCGCGGGAGTTCGTCTCCCTCCTCGGCCCCAGCGGCTGCGGGAAGTCCACGCTGCTCGCCATGATCGGCGGCCTCGTGCGTCCGGACAGTGGCCGCATCCTCATCGAAGGCACGCCGATCTCGGGCCCCACGCCGAGCAAGGTCGCTCTCGTCTTCCAGGATCCCGGGCTTTTTCCGTGGCGGACGGCCCTTGACAATGTGGGCTTCGGGCTCGAGCTCACCGGCGTCGCCGCCGCCCGACGCCGGGAGATCGCCCTGAACCTCCTCGAGCCGATGGGCCTCAAGGGGTTCGAGGCGAAGTACCCTCGGGAGCTCTCCGGCGGCATGCGACAGCGGGTCGCCATCGCTCGCGCTCTCGCTCTCGACACGCCCATTCTTCTCATGGACGAGCCTTTCGGCGCCCTCGACGAGCAGACGCGTCTTCTCATGGGCGAGTGGCTGGTGGAGGTGCGCCACCGCACGCAGCGGACGGTCGTCTTCGTCACCCACAGCCTGCACGAGGCCATCGCGCTCTCGGACCGCATCGCGGTGATGACGGCGCGCCCGGGACGCATCAAGGACGTGGTCGAGGTGCCCCTGCCGTACCCGCGCGCCCTCGACGGCCCCGACGCGGTGGCCCTTCACGCCAAGCTCTGGACGCAGATCCGCGAGGAGTCGATGCGCGCCATGGACGGCCGGCGATGAGGATCTGGCTGTGGCGCCTCGGCGTGCTCCTGATCGCGCTCACCCTCTGGGAGGCTGTGGCGAGCATGCTCAACCCCATCCTGTACGTCGGTCCCTCGCGGCTGCCCGGTGCGCTCGCCCACGTGCTGGCCACGCGCGATCTCCCTCCCCTGCCGGGCCACGTGTGGCTCACCATGGGGGAGATTGCTGTGGCCTACCTGCTCGCGGTGGCGGGCGGGCTCTGGGTCGGCTTCCTCTTGGGTCTGCGGCAAACCGTGGGACGCATCTACGAGCCGCTGCTCGCCACGCTCTACGCCGTGCCGAGCGTGGTCTGGTATCCCTCGCTCATGCTCTGCTTCGGGCTCGGCCCTGCCTCCAAGATCGCCTTCGGATTCTTCCTGGGCTTCTTTCCCGTCACTCTCGCCGTGCTCGCGGGCATTCGCCAGGTGCCGGCCACGCTGGTGACGGTAGCGGTGTCCATGGGCGCCAAGCCGTGGACGGTCTTTCGCAAGGTCATGCTGCCCGCTATGGCCTCGACCATGGTGGGCGGTCTCCGCACGGGCCTCGCCCTCTCCGTGGTCGGCGTGCTCGTGGGCGAGTTGCTGGGCGCGCGGGCCGGCCTCGGCTACGTGATCAACTACGCCTACGGGCTCATGATGACGGCAGAGTACGCGGCCCTCGTGGTGCTCGTAGCGGCCGCCGTACTCCTGCTCGACGGTGCGGGTGCCCTGATCGAGGCGCGGGTGAAGCGATGGGCCGGTTGAGGGTGCTCGCCTGGCAGGGCCTTTCGGTGGCGGCGATCGTGCTCGCCTGGGAGGTGGCGGTGCGGTGGCGGCTCGTCGATCCTCTCTTCGTGCCCGCGCCCTCGTCCATCGTGCGCGTGCTCGGGGTCACCGGCGCGGAGGCCCTGCCCCGCCTCGGCGACACGCTCGTGAAAACGCTCCTCGGCTACGCGCTGGCTATCCTGGCCGGCGTACCCACTGGGCTCGTGCTGGGCTCGCGGCCCACCGCGCACGCCATCGCCATGCCGTACGTGGTCGCCCTCTACGGGGTGCCGAAGATCCTCGTCCTGCCCTGGATTGCCCTGGTCTTCGGCATCGGCCTGTCGACGGCAGTGCTGTCTGCCGCCGTTTTCGCCATCTTCCCCGTGGTGGTGCTCGTGGCCGCGGGCACCCGCGACGTCGACCCTGCCCTCGTCACGGTGGCCGCGTCGATGGGCGCGAGCCGGGGGCAGATCATTCGCAAGGTGCTTCTGCCCGCCGTGCTCCCCTCCGTGCTCACGGCCATGCGCGTGGCCCTGGTCTTCGCGCTGCTCGGCACGCTCATCGCGGAGATGCTGGCGGGCACGCGCGGCATGGGCTTCCAGATGCAGCGCGCGGCGCTGGCTTTCCGGGCGCCCGAGCTCTTCGCGGCCACCGCCATCGTATCGGTGGTCTCCATCTCCGTCGTGCTGTTCCTCGAGCATCTCAACACGCGCCTGGGCCGCTGGCGTTGAGGCCGGAGGCGCCACAGGAGATCTTCATGACCCCGAGGCGAGACTTCCTCAAGACGGCGGCGGTGGCCACGGCGGCCCTGGCGGCGTGGCCGGGCCGCGTGGAATCGCAGGCCCTCACCCCCGTGAAGGTGGGCGCGGTGGTCCTGGGCGACTTCGGCGTGGTGACGCCGACCCTGGCCGGCATCGAGAAGGGCTACTTCAAGCAGAACCGCCTCGACGCCGAGCTGATTCCCTTCAAGGGCGGCCCCGATCTGCTCAAGGGCGTGCTCTCGGGCTCCGCCGACATCGGCATCACGGGCGCCACCGATCCCCTGATCTTCCGGGAGCGCGGCACGCCCATCCGGGCGCTGGCCACTATCGTGGAGAAGAACCACTTCACCCTCACCGTGGTGCCCAAGGTCAAGCGTCTGGAAGATCTCAAGGGCGGCACCATCGGCTGCACGGTGGTCGGCTCGACGACGTGGGTCTTCGCGCGCATGCTCGCCAAGAAGATGGGCTGGGATCCGGAGAAGGACGTACGCATCATCGGAGTGGGCGGCCTCGACGCGCAGATGGCCGCGCTCAAGCGCGGGGAGATCCAGGGCACCATCTTCGGCGACGCGGGCGTGGTCATCGAAGCGGAGGGCTCGGGGCACATCCTCATGCGCCTCGACGAGCTGACCCCCAAGTGGATCAGCCTGGTCGCCTACTCCACGGACGACCTCATCAAGACCAAGCGCGATGTGCTCCAGCGCACGCTCAAGAGCATCTTCCAGGGGGCGCGCTTCTGCCGCGACAACGCGGACGAGAGCATCAAGATCGCCTCCAAGGCCATCGGCTGGCCGGAGCCGGCCACCCGCCGCGCCTACGAGCTCTTACGCCCGCTCCTCTCCACGGACGGGCGGATGGATTTGGATGCCATGAAGTTCATGCAGGACACGCTGCTCGAAGTGGGGGTGCTGAAGACGCGGCTGCCCCTGCAAGACTGCTACACGCCGGAGTTCACTCCGGTGAAGCTCTGAGCCTCAGCAGGTGCCGAAGTGGACGAGGCGGATGCCGTGTCGCTTCACCGCCTGCTTCGCCTCGGCGGCGATGAGCCCGGCCAGCTCCGTCTCGCGCTGGCGGCCGTAGCGACTGTAGGCGAGGTCGTCGTCGAAGTAGCCGGGGTGGGTCATGAACTCCGAGAGTCCCACGGGCAGCGATTCCAGGTGCGTGACGGTGCGCTCGCGTGACCAGTACGGCTCGGGTCCGGACTCACCCATGAAGTAATCGGGCGTCCGCAGCCCCAGCCGACGCGCGGCATTCCGCACCGTGTCGTCCTGGCTCCGCACCGGGACCTTGAGGGCGCGCGCGAAGCCCAGGACCAGATCAAGGATCGGATCGTGACGCCCCACGTGGTGGTGAGTGTCGAGATGGGTGGGAAAGCGCCCCATGATCTTTCGGAACACGTCGATTTGATTCCCCAGCTCGATCCGCGCCTCGTCGGTACTGGCGCGCGCCGCCGCCTCGCGGGCATCGCGGATGAAGCGTCCCTCGGCGTCCACGAGGGAGGACACGCGCCGCGGGCTCGACACGGGGGCGCCCAGGGTGAGGTTGAGATGCACGCCCACCCCCAGGCCCGAGGCCTGCAGCTCCTCGAGCTGCGCGGGCGGGATCTCGCGGTTCACGAGGAGCGTGGTGCTCGTCACGATGCCCGTCCGCCCCGCTTCGAGAATGCCGCGGCTTACGCCCTGCGTCAGGCCGAAGTCGTCGGCGTTGACGATGAGGCGCTTCGTCGCCTCCGTCACTGTTTCCCCATGACCTTCCGGAAGTAGAGCCGGAGCGCTTCCTTGAGCTGGGCGCGGGCGCCTGGCTGGGTCTGGGCATCCTCGAGCTGCTCGAGGTCGAGCTGAAGTGGCACGCCTTCCTTCTTCACACCGTCGAGCTCCGCGGTCAGCCCGCAGCGCTCGTCCGATTCGGTGAACACGATCTTCGCGCGGGTGAAGCTCTGGTCGTCCTGGGCAATCTGCTCGATGGTCTCGGTGAGGAGTCGCGTGATCGCCTCCTGGTCGGGGCCCATCACGCTGGAGAAGCCGGTGGTCAGCCGGATGTCCGCCATGTAGTTCCCCTTGAGGTCCGTTAAACCCCAGCCCTCTCCCTGGGAGGGAGAGGGAGCGAGGTTGAATGCATCATCTAATGGCCCGCGGCCGCGGCGTCGTGGAGCGGCTCCAGGCCGGCCTCGAGTCCCCGCTTAGTGACGCGGATGGCCACGGGGCGCGAGAAGTAGAGGGTGCCGGTGTCCGCCCGCTTGGGCACCACGGGATGGCCCATTTTCTCGAGGGCCCTGAGGCTCGCCTGGCCGACGCGGTCGTCGACCCAGAGATCGCCGCCTTCGGTGTGGAGGCGCGGCCCCTCGATGGCCACCTGGGGCGTGTCGCCGAGATCGACCATGTTCGCAATGACCTGGGGAATCGCCGAGACGATCTTGCGTCCACCCGGCGCGCCTAGCGTGAGATACGCCTCACCTTGCTTGAAGCCGAGAGCGGGGACCATGTTGACGAGCGGCCGCTTGCCCGGGGCGACGGAGTTCGCACGCCCCGGCTCGGGATCGAACCAGACCATCCCGTTCTGCAGCAGGATGCCCGTGCCCGGGACGACCATGCGCGAGCCCCACAGCGACACGGCGGTATTGGTGAGCGAGACCATGTTGCGCTGACGGTCCACCGTGCAGAGATGCGTGGTGCAGTCGGCGTGGCGGGCGCCCGGATCGTAGCGCCAGGGATCGGGCACGGCCCGCGCGGAGCGAGGACCCCCCGGCTTGAAGCTCGCCGCCACCTTGGCCGCATACTCCTTCGACACGAGCCCGCTCCACGGCGACTTGACGCACTCCGGATCGCCCAAGTGCTCGAGGCGGTCGAGGAAGGCGCGGCGCACCGCCTCCGCGCGGAGGTGCAGGCCGGCCGCCGTCTTCCAGGTGGCGCGCGCCTTGGGGAACTGGGCGAGGATGTTCAGCATCTCGAGCGCGGTGGTCCCGCCCGTCGCTCCCGGTGAGAAGGCGAGCTCGAGGCCGCGATACGCTCCTCGGAGCACCGGCAGCACCCGCGGTGCGTAGCGGGCGAGATCGTCGCGGGTGAGATAGCCGCCCGTGGTCGATATCGCCTCGTGGATGGCCTGGGCAATGGCGCCCTTGTAGAAGGCGACGGGTCCGTCCTTGGCGAGGAGGCGAAGGCTCCGGCCGAGCTCGGGCTGGCGGAAGAGATCGCCGCCCGCCATGGACGGCGTGCGGTAGATGTAGTGACCTCCGCGCAGGTAGGTCCGGGCCGTCTCGGGAAAGGCCGCCAGCTCCTGGCCCATCACGGCGGTGTTGAGGGCCACGTACCAGTCGGGCACGAACCCGTCCTCGGCCAACGCAATGGCGGGCTGGAGCACGTCACGCAGCTCCATGGTTCCCCACCGCTCCAGGGCGAGGGCGAGTCCGGCCACCGAGCCCGGCACGGCCACGGAGCGCGGGCCAAAGACGTTGGCGTCGTCCACCACGAGACGCCACGGAAAAATCGCCGTGGAGGTGCCTTCCATCAGCTCGTAGCAGCCGTCGTAGGCCGCGGCGGGCGCCTCCACGTTGAAGTCGACGCAGAGCGTCTCCCCGCGCCTGGCCATGTGCACGAGCATCGTCCCGCCGCCTGCCAACGAGGACATGAACGGCTCGACCACGGGCATGGCAAAGGCGGTGGCCACCGCGGCGTCGATGGCATTGCCCCCCTTCTGGAGGATGCCGGCGCCGACCTCCGCGCCCAGCGGATGCTCCGCGACCACCATGCCGCGAGTGGCGAGCGGTGTGCGCTTCGTTGCGATGAGCGAGGAGCGGATCATGCGGCCTCCCTGGCGACGTCGGATGGGCAGCCCCGGCAGCTCAGGGGCTGCCGTCGTGCTCGACCACAGCGTGTGCGCGGAGACGGCTACTGATCGTCGTGCTTGTCCCAGGCCGGACGCTCGCGAATCATGCTCACGACCGCCGTGTCGTCCATGTAGAGCACCCAGCCCAGCGGGTACACCCACGCCTCCTTGGCCTTGGTCTGCACTTGCGACCAGTGGCGCCGCGAGAGCGAGGCCATGAGGGCGGGATCG
>DATGCY010000392.1:0-2523 GCA_035311385.1 Candidatus Methylomirabilota bacterium | reverse complement strand
GAGCCACGCCATGGACCTTCCCATCCCCCCCGCCGAATCCGAGCCGCGACCCGAAGACGTCCGGTTCCTCGAGGATCAGCTCTACCTCTACAACGTGGAGAAAACCGGCTTCGACGACGGGCGGTGGCTGGCCTTCTTCGTGCGCGACGCGGATGGCGCGATCGCCGCCGGGCTCCATGGCTGGACCTGGGGCAGTGTCTGCAAGGTCCAGACGCTCTGGGTGCGCGAGGATCTCCGCCGCCGCGGATACGGCACGCGCCTCCTCGCCGCCGCGGAGACAGAGGCGAAGGCGCGCGGCTGTACCCGGCTCACCCTCGACACGTACGGCTTCCAGGCCCCGCTCTTCTATCAGAAGCACGGCTACGAGGTCATCGATGCGATCGAGGACGCCCTGCCCCCTCACCACCTCTACCGCCTGAAGAAGATTCTCTGACCAGACCCTCGCAGCAGTAAGGCTTGACAGCCGCGCTGTATTAGGTTTACCTAATGCCACGACGCCGCTGCCCAGCCAGCTGCCACGAAGCTCTCTTCGTGCTGCCAGCCATACCACCAGCATCGGAGGAGCTTCCACATGTGCCTGGTTGCCATCGAGCGACTCGCCTCTCGCCGAGACAGATCCCGTCGTGTCGGAGCTCGTCGATGACCGTCATGCGTGTGGTCGACATCCGGACGTGTCCCCACGGAGAGCAGCAGCCGATGGTGCTGCTGGAGGACCACGCCTGCGCGCGATGGCTCAGCTTCTACCTTCCGCTCAACGAGGCAAATCGGCTGGCCCGCGTGCTCCACCGCACGTCCTGCTCCGTCGTCCCTGTCTTCGACCTCATGGAGAAGGTTCTCAAGGCCGCGGGCATGGACGTGCTGCGCGCCGAGATCGGTGGTGACGAGCGCGGAGTGTCGGCTAGCCTCGTGATCAGGTACGAGGGGATGGAGGTCGTGCTTCCCTGTCATCCAGGAGATGCGCTGGCCCTCGCCCTGCGGGCCGACGGCCCCATCGTCGCCACGGACGAAGCCCTCGCGCACGCCTGCCCGGTGGATCAGGTCGTGCGAGCGCGGGCGCTCCACCACTGGCTGGACGGCCTCACGCCCGCCGACTTCGCCGATCACTCGGACGGGACACCGGCCTAGACCCCGCATCCACCGACGTCGCAAGGCCGGGACGCGATACACTGCCCGCCACGGAGGGACGCCATGCGGGCACTCGTCACGGGGGCAGCAAGCGGCATCGGACGCGCGACATGTCTCAAGCTGGCGCGCGACGCCAGGGCGAAGGGACACGCCGCGCAGATCGCGGCAGTGGATCTCGGGCCCTCGGCCGGGCTCGACTCCCTCGTCGCCGAGCTCAAGGGCCTAGGCGCGGAGGGATTGCCGATTCACGCCGACATGAGCTCGCCCGAGGCGCCGGCCCGGGCCGTCGCCGACGCGATCACGAGCTTCGGCGGGCTCGACGGCCTCGTGAGCAATGCCGGCATCAACCGTCCCGGCCCGCTCATGGACTATGCCGTCGCCGACTGGGACGCCATGTTCGCTGTGAACACGCGCGCGACGTGGCTCCTCGCCAAGGCGGCGTATCAGACCCTCAAGGCTTCGCACGGTGCCATCGTGGCCATCGCCTCGATGTCAGGGAGCAACGCCCATGCGAACCTGGGCGCCTACGGACCGAGCAAGGCCGCCGTCATCATGCTGGTCAAAGTGCTCGCGCAGGAGCTCGGACGCCACGGTATTCGGGTCAACTCCGTCTCGCCCGGCATGGTGCGCACGGGCATGACGGCGAAGGTCTACGCGAACCAGAACGTGGCCGCGGAGCGCGATGGGCTCGTGCCGATCGGCCGCGTCGCCACCGCCGAGGACATGGCCGACGTGGTGGCCTTCCTGCTCGGTCCCGATGCACGGTACATCAACGGCCACGATCTCGTCGTCGACGGCGGCGTGACCGGCAATTTCCTCGGCCGCCTGCCCGGCATCGGTCAAATCACTCGCAGCTGATGTGATACGATCGCAAGAAATCCGCGGCAAAGGAGCTCTCCGTGCCCATCAAGCTCGGCATGTTCACCATGCCCTTCCATCATCCCGACCGCGACTATCGCGCCATTCTCGCCGAGGATCAGGAGGCCATCGTCCTCGCGGATCGTCTGGGCTTCACCGAGGCATTCGTGGGGGAGCACTTCAGCTCGTGGAGCGAGCGCATCACCTCGCCGCTCATGTTCTTCGCCACGGTCATCTCACGCACGAAGCAGATCCGCTTCGGTACCGGTGTGCTCAACCTGCCCCAGATCCATCCGGTGACCATCGCGGCGCACGCCGCCATGTTCGACCAGTTGTGTGAGGGCCGCTTCATCATGGGCATCGGCCCCGGCGGCCTCGTGAGCGATCTCGAGATCTTCGACGCGGGCGAGGCCGCGCTTCGGGCGCAGATGGTGATCGAGTCCATCGAGACCGTGCTCAAGCTCTGGGCCCAGGACCCGCCCTACGAGATCGACGGCAAGTTCTGGAAGATCTCCCTGACCAAAGGCATCTGGCCCGACT
>DATGCY010000391.1:0-2347 GCA_035311385.1 Candidatus Methylomirabilota bacterium | reverse complement strand
GTCGACTTCCTCTGCTACAACGCGGACGACCCGGCCGACCGCTACAACGCGGCGGACACCATGAAGTACAACAAGAACGTCTACCTAGGCGCCGGCCACGGCATCTACTCGGTGCGCGCGACCAAGCTCTTCACGATCGTCGCGGACACGATGGGGGGTGGGCATGACACCATCGGCGGATGCTGCAGCGCCGCGAGCAACATGTTCCGCTACCAGGTGCCAGACACTCCGAGCTGCTATGCCAACTTCCTCCGGGCGCTCGCCCGGCATGGCCTGGGCGAGAAGGACATCGTGGCCAACATCAACTTCTTCATGAACGTCCCCGTGCAGGCCGACGGCACCATGGGCATTGCGGACGGCCGGTCGAAGCCGGGTGAGTTCGTCGAGCTGCGCGCGGATGCGCGCGTCCTGGCGGTAATCTCGAACTGCCCGCAGCGACACAACCCGTGTAACGGCTTCAACCCCACGCCGATTCGGGTGACGGTGAGAGATCGGGTGACGACGTCCGAAAGCCGTTAGACACCCCGCCTGCTCGCGCGGTATCTGACCGCGTCGGCTGCGGCCATCGAGACTCCTTCTCACTTGACGCTGGCTCATCGGACTCGCACCGTGCGCCGATGCCGCAGAACGTCGTCTAGTGGTAGCGCGGGGGCCGAGCGGGAGCCCAGGGCCGATAGACGTCCCCGCGATCGACGCGGCCCATCGCGTCGTAGGCCGCATACTTGTACAAGTCGGACAGGCTCGGATAGTTGAAGCACGTGTCGATGAAGGTCGAACACGTCGCTCCGAGCGTCATGGCCACGAGCCCGACTGCGATGACCTCGCACGCGTTGTCGCCCATGACGTGGACACCGCGCAGCTTCTCATCGGGTAAGGAGAAGAGAAGCTTGAGCAATCCCGCGCCCTCGGCGAGGAGCATGCCCCGCGGGTTGTCGTCGTACCGCCAACGCCCCACCGTGTGCGCCACACCCTTCGCGCGCAGGCCCTGCTCCGTCTCGCCCACCATCGAGATCTCGGGGATCGTCCAGATCCCGATCGGCAGGAAAGGGCCGCCGCCTGACATGGACTCGAGGCCGGCCGTGACGTCATTGAGGCGGAACTGCCCGCCCAAAGGGAAGGCGTGGTCCATCGCCGCCCGCGCCTCCGCCATCGCGGTGGAGGCCAGGGCGTGTCCGCCGATCACATCGCCGGCCGCGTAGATGTGGGGGACGTTGGTCTGGAAGTGCTCGTTCACCAGGAGCTGGCCCTGCTCGTCCAGCCGCACGCCAGCATTCTCGAGCTTCAGCGCGGCCACGTTGCTGCGGCGGCCCACCGCCACAAGAAGCGCCTCGGGCTCGAGTCGTTTGCCCGAGCGGAGCTGGAGCGCCAAAGCTGGGGTCGCATCGACCTGCTCGACACGGTCCGCCATGTGGAACTCGACGCCGAGCGACTCCATCCCCTCGCGCAGCATGGTGCTGATCTCGTGGTCGGCGAATGGGAGGACTCGCTCGCCGGAGTGAATGACCCGCACCTCATCCAGCCCGAGCACCTTGAAGAGGCAGGCGTACTCGCAGCCAACGGTGCCGCCCCCCGCGATGGCCAGCGATCGGGGGAGCCGTTCCAGGTGCTGGATCGTGTCCGAGTCGTACACGCCCGGCCCAGT
The DNA here is from genome assembly GCA_035311385.1 of Candidatus Methylomirabilota bacterium. GTDB lineage: Bacteria > Methylomirabilota > Methylomirabilia > Rokubacteriales > CSP1-6 > AR37. The sequence continues at coordinate 705 of DATGCY010000391.1, read as the reverse complement.
GAACGGGATCATGGGCGGGCGGTGAGGCGTGGAGCCGGTCGCGATGAGGATGACGCCGGCCTCGAGGAGCTTCGGCTCCGTTTCGCCTTCCACTCGGACAGTGTAGGCGTCGACGAACACCGCTCGACCATGATGCACGTCGACGTGGTGGCGCTCGAGGTTGGCTCCGATCCACTGATCGAGGGCCTGGCGCAACGTACGACCGCGGTGCATGAACCGGTCGATGGTCAGCGTGCCATCGTAGGCCAGGTTCAACCCGTGGAGGTCGCGCTTGTAGAACCCGGACACGTACAGCGCGGTCTCTCGCATCGCTTTGGTGGGGACACCGGTGTTCGCCACGGCTCCGCCATAGTTTGGAGCCTGCTCGACGAGCGCGACCTTTTTGCCGAAATACGCCGCCTTCGCGGCGCCCTTCTCCCCGGCCGGGCCTGAGCCGATCACGATCAGGTCGTACGTGGCGCGTTTCACATTCCTGCCTCGCAATGCCGCACGGCTCCGCGGTTCTCCGCAACGTGTCCCCCCATGGGCAGGGCGACTCTAACCGCAGACATTGCGAAGAACGACGCCACGTATCGAAGCCGAGCCGCACTGTCCGTCGGGGGGAATCGGGAAGATCAGGAGTGCGTAGCCCTGGCCTTCGTGTTGGAAATCGACGATGCGATTCATCCCGAACGCCTCGCAGCCACGCATCGAATGCGGATTGGC
>DATGCY010000390.1:0-7247 GCA_035311385.1 Candidatus Methylomirabilota bacterium | reverse complement strand
CGAGTTCTCGATCATGAGCGTGTCCAAGCCCTTTCTGTTCGCCCTCGTGTGCCAGACCGTGGGAGCGGACGAGGCGCGCGAGAAGCTCGGGGTCAACGCCACTGGCCGGGCCTTCAACTCGGTGGCGGCCGTCGAAGCGGGCGACAACGGACGGACGAACCCCATGGTGAACTCCGGCGCCATCGCCACCACGAGCCTGGTGCCGGGAAAGAGCTACGAGGCGCGGTGGCGATTCATCCACGAGGGGCTCTCGCGCTTCGCGGGCCGGACGCTGCCCCTCAACGAAGAGGTCTATGCCTCGGCCTCCGAGACGAACTTCCGCAATCAGAGCATCGCCCGCATGCTGCAGAGCTTCGGGCGCATCTATCTGGATCCCGCCGAAGCCACCGATCTCTACACGAAGCAGTGCTCGCTGAACGTCACCGCCAAGGACCTGGCCGTGATGGGCGCGACACTGGCGGACGGCGGCGTAAACCCGCTGACGAAGGAGCGCGTGGTCGATGCGGAGAGTTGCCGGTACGCGCTGGCCGTGATGGCCACCGCCGGTCTCTACGAGACCTCCGGCGACTGGCTCTACGACATTGGGCTGCCGGGCAAGAGCGGGATCGGGGGCGGCATCGTCACCGTCTCACCGGGTAAAGGTGGGCTGGGCACCTTCGCCCCGCGCCTCGACAAAGCGGGCAACAGCGTCAAGGGCCAGCTCGTCGCCGCGTTTCTCGCCAATCGGCTCGGACTGGATCTCTTCGCCTCGACCCCCGAAGCGTGACGGCTCTCAAGATAGAGGGAGACGCTCGATGACGGCACGCGCGGCTGCGGCCACCGCTTCCTCTCAGGACGTGCAGGCCTCCTGGGTCCCCATGATCGTCATCGCCATGGGCTAGATGCTGATGTCCTTCAACGTGGCGGCTTTGCCCGTGTCGATGAGCGGCATGGTCGCGACCTTCGACACGCCGCCCACGACCGTGGGCACGGCTATCGTGATGTACTCGCTGGGCGTGTCCGGCTTCGTCATGCTGGGAGCCAAGCTCGGCCAGCGCTTCGGCTCGAAGATCTTCTTCCAGGCCGCGGTGGTGCTCTTCCTGGTTGCCATGGTGCTCATGGTGCTGAGCCCGACGGCGGGCGTGATGGTCGCCGCCCAGGGCCTGGCCGGTTTTGCCGGTGCCTCGCTCGTGCCCTCGCTGGTCGCGCTCATCGCCAATCACTACCGCGGCCGGCAGCAGGCGAAGGCGGTGGGTCTCCTCGGTTCGGCCCGAGCCATCGCGAGCGTGCTGGCCTTTGTCATCGTCGGCTACGTGGCCATGATCAACTGGCGGCTCGCCTTCGGGCTCCTCATCGTGCATGCCGTGGCCCTCCTCCTCCTCTCGTTCAAGCTCAAGCCAGCGGTGGCGCGGCCCGAGGTGCGGATCGACGCCGTGGGGGTGATCCTCGCCGCGGTGGCCGTCATCTGCATCAGCTTCGGCTTCAACAATCTCCGAACCTGGGGGGTGCTGCTCGCCCGCCCGGCCGCGCCGTTCGAACTCGCCGGCGCCTCCCCCGCGCCCGTCATGATCGTGGTAGGCGTCGGCCTCTTCATGGCGTTCTTCCTCTGGAGCCACAAGCACGCGGCGGGTGGCAAGACGCCGCTCCTCGCCCTCGAGGTCGTCGACTCGCCGAAAGAGTGGGTCGCCGTCCTGACCCTCTTCATCATCGTGGGCATCGAAAGCGCCATCAACTTCCTCGTCCCGCTCTACATCCAGATCATCCAGGGTCGCAGCAGCGCCGCCACGTCCGTCGCGATGATGCCCTTCATGCTCACCGTGTTCTTCACGGCGACCCTGATCGTGCGCCTATACGACCGGTTCACGCCGCGCCGGATCGCCCGCAGCGCCTTCGCGCTGGTCACCGTGGGCGCGCTCTGGCTCGCCTTCGTGGCCCGCAACGACTGGAGCGTCTTCCCCGTCATCGTGGGCCTCGTCACGGTGGGCCTGGGCCAGGGCGCGCTGGTGACGCTGCTCTTCAACGTGCTCGTGACCTCGTCGCCCAAAGAGTTGGCGGGTGACGTGGGCTCGCTGCGCGGCGTGACCCAGAATCTGGCCGCGGCGGTGGGGACCGCGGTGATCGGAACGCTCGTGGTGGGCGTGCTGAGCGCGGGTGTCCTCAGCCAAGTCAGGGACAACCCGCTGATTACGGCCGAGATGAAGGCAGAGGTGAACCTCGACAGCATCAACTTCCTCGCCAACGACCGGCTCACGGAGCGCTTCGAGGGCACGAGCGCCACGCCTGAGCAGAAAGCCGAGGCGGTGCGCGTCAACTCGGAGACGCGTCTGCGGGCCCTCAAGATCGGCTTCTTCTCGCTGGCCACGCTCGCCCTTCTGGCCATCGTGCCCTGCGGATGGCTGCCGGACTACGAGCCCGGCGACATCCCGGCCGCGCCGCCGGCGGGCAAGTCCGCGCGCGCGAGATGAGCCGTCGGTTACCTGCGCACGCGAGGGGGCTGGATCGACGCGGCCGACGAGAGCGGCGACGTCGTGCCCAGCGACGCGCAGATCGCGGTCAGCTTGTCGACGCCGATGCCAGGCAGATGAACCGGCGTCGAAGCCGAGCTTGATCAGCAGCGCGACGGCTACTTCTTCGCGGCGTTGAGCGCCTCCTGGAGCTTGGCCTCACTCTCGTGAGTGAGCGACGTCTTCAGGATCTTGCCGCCCATCCCCTTGACCTCGTCCAGCACGCGATCCGGCGTGGCGTTCCGCACCAGCACGAACAGGGCGGAGCCTCCGGCGGGCAGCCCCGCCGCCAGCTCCTTCATGAAGTTGTCTTCGATGCCCACGTCCCGGAGCGCGCCCGACACCGCGCCGGCCGCCGCGCCCATGGCCATGCCGAGGAGCGGGTTCAGGAAGATGAGCCCGATGAGCGATCCCCAGAAACCACCGCTCACCGCGCCCAGTCCCGCCAGGTTGACCATCTGGTGCAGCTTGATCTTCCCCTTCTCGTCCTTCACCGCCACCACGGCATCTTCCAGATCGAGCAGGTACTCCTTCTGCATCTTGCGCAGCTTGAGCCGCATCTCTTCCGCCTTGAACGGGTCGTCGTACTCGATCACTACCAATGTGGCAGCCATGATGACTCCTCTCTCGTCCGTCGACTGCAGAGCATGAACGTGCGTCGGCCTCCTCGAGGACATTTCCGCGTCGCACCCGGATCATAGAAAACGAGGCAGCGCGCGTCAAGGCGAAGCCTCGCGGGCAGGCCCCGCACGCTCACCCCCGAGAAAATCCCGACAATGACTCTGGCCGGCTCCTGTGCTACCTCTGCTCCATGCCCGTACCCACCGCTCCCACTGCGCCGTCAGGGGCGGCCACGCTCCTGACTGTCGCCCCTCGTGAGTTTGCCGCGGAGTGCGAGCGCGCCATCGCCCAGGCGCGGATCGGAGCGGCCACGATCAAGGCGGCGCATGCCGCACGAGATGGAGCGGGGGTGCTGGCCGCGTACGACGCGGTGACGGCGACCGTGGACGACGCGCGCTCGCGGGCGAGCCTGGCCGAGAACGTGCACCCCGATCCCGCGTTCCGCGAAGCGGCCGAGAAGGCCGAGCAAGCGCTCGGTGCTTTCGCCGTCGAGCTCTCGCTCGATCGGGACGTGTACGACGCCCTCGTGGCGGTGGACGTCGCCGGGGAGGACGACGCGACCACGTACTGGATCGAGAAGACGTTGCTCGAGTTCCGCCGCGCGGGCGTGGACCGCGACGATGCCACCCGTGCTCGGGTCAAGGCGCTCAACGAGGAGCTCGTCCGGGTGGGCCAGGAGTTCGGAAAGAACATCCGCGAGGACGTGCGGACCCTCCGTCTGGCGCCCGCCGAGCTCGATGGTCTTCCTGACGACTACCGTCGTAGGCACCCGGCGGAGGACGGCGTGGTGGCGGTAACTACCAATTACCCGGACTATCTGCCGTTCATGACCTACGCGAAGAGCGCGTCCGCGCGCGCGACCTTGTGGCGTGCGTACCGTGAGCGCGGACATCCGAAGAATCTGGAGGTGCTGTCGAAACTCCTGGCCATCCGCCACGCGCTCGCGACCCTGCTCGGCTATTCGAGCTGGGCTGCCTACACGCTCGAGACTAAAATGGCGCGCACCGACAGCGTGGTCGAGGAGTTCATCCGCACCGTGACGGACTCAGCGGCGCCGCGCGCGCTCGCGGAAATGGCCGACTTGCTTGCCTTCAAGCGAACGGACGACCCGGCGGCCAGCTCCATCGAGCCGTGGGAGCACGAGCAGCTGCAGGACCGGCTCAAGGCGGCACAGCTAGGCTTCGACTCGCAGGCGTTCAGGCCCTACTTTGAGTTCGCGGCCGTCCAGCGGGGCGTGATGGGTACCATGGGGCGAATCTTCGAGGTTCGCTTCGACAAGGTCTCCGGCGTGCCCGTGTGGCATCCGGACGTCGAGACCTTCGACGTCATGGACGGGGAGCAATGCCTCGGGCGCGTCCACCTCGACATGCACCCGCGCGACGGCAAGTACCAGGGCGCCGCCCAGTTCGATCTCACCGGCGGACAGCGTGGTGTGAGCCCGGAAGCGGTGCTCGTGTGCAATTTCCCCCGGAGCAAGGCAAGCGGCCCCGGTTTGCTCCAACCGGGCGAGGTCGAGACCTTCTTTCATGAGTTCGGTCATCTGATGCACCACGTGTTCGCCGGCCACCAGCGCTGGGCAGGGATCTCCGGCATTCGCACCGAGTGGGATTTCGTGGAGGTGCCGTCCATGCTGCTGCAGGAGTGGGCGGTGGACCCGCACGTGCTGCGCACCTTCGCGCGTCACCACGCCACCGGTGAGCCCATCGCTGACGAGCTGGTCGAGAAGCTGCGTACCGCCCGGGACTTCGGCAAAGGCCTCGCCACCCGTCGGCAAATGTTCCTCGCGGCGGTGAGCCTCGACTTCCACCGGCAGCCGCCGGGTTTCGACACCACGGCGCGGCTGGCGGACCTGCAGCAGCAGTTCCTACCCTTTCGCCGGGAGCACGTGGACGGCACGTACTTTCACCTGGCCTTCGCGCACCTCGATGGGTATTCAGCGGCGTACTACACGTACCTGTGGTCCGAGGTGATCGCCAAGGACCTGCTCACGGGCTTCCAGCACGACGGCCTCTTGTCGTCGGCGCCGGCCCGGAGGCTGCGGGATGCGATCCTCGCGCCTGGCGGCTCGAAGCCCGCCGCCCAGCTGGTGCGGGACTTCCTGGGCCGAGACTACAGCTTCGACGCCTTCGCGCGCTGGATGCGCGCGGGCTGACGCTGTGACATCGCTCCCTGAGGCTCGCAGAGGCGCCGATGTCCGAGTCCGGCAGGTTGCATCAAGGGGACGGACCCTCGCAGGGGAGCGAGGCGCGTAGGGCAGGTCACGATGAAGGCGCTCGGCTTCGAACAGAAGGGCCGGAGGCTGGCCGAGTGCCTGGGAGTCGACCCCGCGCGAGTGTGAACGCCCCGAGGCGTTAGTGCGGGTAGAGCGGAAGCAACAGGGGCACCAGCAGCACGCTGATAACCAAGACCACCACCGAGAACGGGACGCCGACTCGCAGGAAGTCGCCGAACGAATAGTCCCCAGGCGCCACCACCAGCGTGTTCACCGGCGATGAGATGGGGGTCATGAACGCGGTGGAGGCGGCCAGTGCCACGATCATCGCGAAGGGGTACGGCGAGGCCCCGAGCTCGTCGGCGACGGCGAGGGCGACCGGCGCCATCAGCACCGCCGTGGCCGTGTTCGAAATGAAGAGTCCGAGAAGGGCGGTGACCGCGAACAGACTGGCCAGCACGCCGTAGGTTCCGGCTCCCCCGATGATTGCCATCAGCGCATCCGCGGCCAGGTCGACGCCGCCCGTCTTCTGGAGCGCGATCGAGAACGGCAGCATCCCGACGATCAACACCAGGGTCTTCCAGTGGATCGACCGATACGCGCTCTCGAGGTCCATGCAGCCCAGGGCGCCCATCAGAAGGCAGGCGATGAGGGCCGCTTGCACGTTGGGAACTACGCCGCTGACCATCAGCGTCACCATGAGCACCAGGCAGAACAACGCGTGGGGCGCCTTGCCGGCGACCGGGACCACGTCCTCGAGCTCGGTCGGGAGGTTGAGCACGAGGACATCGGACGTGGCGGAGTGAAGCCGGTCGATCTCTTTCCAGCGGCCGATCACCAGGAGCGTGTCGCCCACCCGGAGCCGTTCGTTCAGCCCTGGTGCGAGCGCTTCCGGCCCGCGCCGCAACCCGATCACCGTGAGCCCGTAGCGGCTGGCCGGGGCCACCTCGACCAGGGTCTTGCCGGCCAGCGCCGAATCGGCCGCCACCATCACCTCCGCCATCCCGATGTCCTGCGACCGGTCGCTGAAATAGGCGCCGGTCAGCGGCAACGCTTCGAGCCCGAATCGCTGCCGAAGCGCCTCGATGTCGATCTTCGGCGCGAACAGGTCGACGAGCAGGACATCGTCGGCCTGAAGCTCGGTTTTCTGAGTTGGCGCGATGACGTCGCTGGCAAACCTCCCTTTGCGCTCTATCGTGACCAGGCTCGCACCAACGCGGCCGGGCAGATCGAGCTCCCCCACGGTCTTGCCGATCAACGGCGAGCCGGCGGTCACGCGCACCCGGTACTCACGATCGGCGAGGTGATACCGCTCGATCCAGTCACGAAGGGTGGGACGGCCGGCCCTCACGCCGGGCTCGGTCTTGGCGGCCAACCAACGCCGGGCGAAGAGCATGTAGATGATGCCCACGATCAGCACGGGCAACCCGAACCGCGTGAAGCTGAAGAATTTGAACCCTTCCGATCCGTGGCGAACGAGCTCCCCGTGGACGACGAGATTCGGCGCTGTCGCGATGAGGCTCAGCATGCCGCTGATGAGGGCCGCCACCGAGAGCGGCATCATGAGCTGGCTGGGAGCGGTGCCGGTGTTCTGGGCGATCCGCAGGGTGACCGGAATGAAGATGGCGACCACGCCGGTGGAGCTCATGAACGCCCCGAGCCCGGCCACTGCCGCCATCAGCAGGACGACCAGCCGACGCTCGCTGCTTCGGGCCTTCTCGTTGAGCCAGTCGCCGAGCTGCTGGGCCACCCCGGTGCGCACGAGGCCTTCGCCAATGACGAAGAGGGCGGCCAGGAGCACGATGGTCGAATCGCTGAAGCCGGCCAGGGCCTCGCCCACGGTGATCACGCCCGTGAACGGCAGCACCGTCAGCATGATCAGCGCCACCACGTCCATGCGCGGCCGGTTGATCGCGAACATCGCGATGGCG
>DATGCY010000389.1:0-9784 GCA_035311385.1 Candidatus Methylomirabilota bacterium | reverse complement strand
TTGGCGATGGACTCAGCGTGCTTGCCGGAATCGTGAAGCGCCTTCGCTTCCTTGGCGAGCGCCTGAGCCTTCTTGGACGCATCGTCGGTCTTGCCGGCCGTCGCGTCCTCGATCTGCTTGATGAGCAGCGGGCACTGATTCGCCAGCGCCGCCCCCGCGGTCGCCAGCACCAGCGCCATGGCCATCAGGGTCTTCTTCATCGGGTCACCTCCTTTCGCACAGGATCTCGGCGAGTCTAACCCGGCTCCGTTCCGGACGGTTCCGAATCCGCAGGTGCCGGATGAAAAAAGTCGTGAATGCGCTCGGCGAGCCGGGGCGACACCTTGGGCACGGCGGCGAGTTGCCCGACCGACGCTTCGCGCACCGCTTTCGCCGAGCCCAGCGTCTTGAGCAGGCTCGTACGCAGCGCGGGGCCCACCCCGGGAATCTGGTCGAGCACCGAACTGATGGTGCGCCGGGTGCGGAGCTTCTTGTGATACGTGATGGCAAAGCGATGCGCCTCGTCGCGGATCTTCTGGAGCGCCTGCAGAGCGGGCGAGGTGAGATCGAGGACGAGGGGCTCGAGGCGGTCGGGCGTGTAGACCTCCTCGGCGCGCTTGGCCAGCGAGACCATGGGCAGGTAGTCGAGACCCAGACCCTCGAGCGCCTTGAGCCCGGCCCCGAGTTGGCCGCGGCCGCCGTCGAGGAGGACGAGGTCAGGCAGCGCGCCGTCCGTCTCGAGGGCGCGCCCGTAGCGTCGGCTCACCGCCTCGTGCATGGCCGCGAAATCGTCGGTGCCCGTCACGGTGCGGATGCGATAGCGCTTGTAGTCGTCCTTCTTCATCTCCCCGTCCTGCCACACCACCATGGAGGCGACCGTCTCCCCTCCTTGGAAGGTCGAGATATCGAACGCCTCGATGCGGTGAGGCGGCTCGGGCAGGCCCAGGGTGCGCTGCAGCTCGTCGAGCACGGCCTGCGTCCGGTTGCCCCGCGACAAGAGATGGCTCTGCAGCGACAGCACGGCATTCTCCTCGGCCATGGCCACCAGGTCCCGCTTTCGGCCTCGCTGCGGCGCGGCCAGCTCCACTCGCCCACCCCGGCGACGGCTGAGCCACTCCTGGGTGAGGGCGGCCTCGGGCACCTCTGCGGAGAGCAGGATCTCGGGAGCGGGCACCACCTCTCGCGCGTAGAACTGGCGCAGGAAAGCAGAGAGGACGTCGCCCTCGCTCGCGCTGCCCAGCCGGTCGAAAAAGAACGACTCGCGGCCGAGGAGACGACCGCGCCGGACGAAGAAGAGCTGCACGCACGCGTCCGACCCTTGGCGCACGAGGCCCACGATGTCCTGGTCGCTGTCCTCGGTGGAGATGATCTTCTGGCGCTCGCGCACGGTGTTCAGGGCTTGCACGCGGTCGCGGAGCCGCGCGGCGATCTCGAACTTTTCCTCGGCGGCCGCCGCCTCCATTTGGGCCGTCAGCTCCTGGGCCAGGCCGTCATTCTTCCCCTCGAGGAAGCGCTCCACGTCGCGCACCGTCTGCTCGTACCCCTCGTGGCTCTCCAGCCCCGTGCAGGGCGCGTTGCAGCGGTGGATGTAATACTGCAAACACGGCCGCGCCTTGTTTCCGTCGATGGTGATGCGGCAGGTCCGCAACGGGAAGAGCTGACGCACGAGACGGAGGGTCTCCCGCATGGCGGTGGCGGGATAGAAGGGCCCGAAGTAGGCGGCGCCGTCCTGCTGCACGCGCCGGGCCACCACCAGGCGCGGGTACTCCTCGTTGGTGGTGAGCTTGAGGAAGGGGTAGTGCTTGTCGTCCCGCAGGATGATGTTGTAGCGGGGCCGGTGGCGCTTGACCAGGTTCGACTCGAGGATGAGCGCTTCCAGATCGTTGCCGGTGACGATGAACTCGAGGTCGTGGATCTGGCCGACCAGGGCGTCCGTCTTCGCGTCGCGGGGCCGCGAGTCCTGGAAATAGGAGCGCACTCGCCCTCGGAGAGAGGCGGCCTTCCCCACATAGACGATCTGGCCCTTCGCGTCCTTGTAGAGATAGACCCCGGGCCGGTCCGGAAGCTGGGCCAGCTTCGCGGTGAGATCGACGGCCGCTACGCGCCCAGCCACAGTGTGACCACGAGCACGGCCAGCCCGATCGCCGCGGGGATGAGCACGGTCCACCGCAGCATCCGGTTCAGCCGGCGCAGCACAGGCGGCCGCGGTCGGCCCGGCCGCGGAGGGTTCAGAAAGCTGATCACTTTGGTCAGGACCACGAGGGCCACCGAGAGCGCCGCGAAGAAGATGAGCGTCCACTTGATGATCATCGGTCAGCGCACCGAGCCTCTCAGCGAACGCCCAGCTCGACCTTCTTGAGCGCCTTGATGCGGTCGCGCAGCTCGGCCGCCCGCTCGAAGTCGAGGCGCCGCGCCGCCTCCTTCATGCTCGCCTCGAGCTCGCCGATATGACGCTGCAACGCTTCGGGGCTCTCCCAAGTCGGCAGGGTCTCTTCGGGCACGTCCACCGTGTAGTAGTCGCGCTCGGGCACGCTGTCGAGGAGGTCTTTCATGCCGCGCTTCACCGATTCCGGCGTGATGCCGTGCTCTTCATTGTACGCCTGCTGCACGACGCGCCGGCGCTCCGTCTCCGCGATGGCCTCGCGCATCGAGCCCGTGACGCTGTCCGCGTACATGATCACCTCGCCATTCACGTGGCGGGCCGCCCGCCCCGCCGTCTGGATCAGCGAGGTCGCCGAGCGGAGGTACCCTTCCTTGTCCGCGTCGAGGATGGCCACCAGCGATACCTCGGGGAGATCGAGCCCCTCGCGAAGGAGGTTGATGCCGATGAGCGCGTCGTACTTCCCCATGCGCAGCTCGCGGATCACCGCCACGCGGTCCAGGGTGTCGATGTCGGAGTGGAGGTAGCGCACGCGCAGTCCGTTTTGCTGGTAATACTCGGAGAGATCCTCGGCCATGCGCTTGGTGAGGGTGGTGATGAGCACGCGCTCGCCGCGCTCGGCGCGCGCGCGGACCTCGGCCATGAGATCGTCGACCTGCAGCCCGGCCGGCTTCACGGTGATCTTCGGATCCATGAGCCCCGTGGGACGGATGATCTGCTCCGCCACCGCCCCACCCTGCCAGGACTGGCCCGGCCCCGCCCGGTGACCGCCGGCCAGGTCCAGCTCGTACGGGCCAGGCGTCGCCGACACGTAGAGCGTCTGCGGCACCATGGAGGTGAACTCCTCGAAGGTCAGCGGGCGATTGTCGAAGGCCGAGGGGAGGCGGAAGCCATACTCGACGAGGGCTTCCTTGCGCGAGCGGTCACCCGGGTACATGCCGCGGATTTGCGGCACCGTCACGTGCGACTCGTCGATGATCACCACCGCGTCCTTGGGCAGGTAGTCCATGAGCGTGGGCGGGTTCTGCCCGGGCTTCCGTCCCGAGAGGTGGCGCGAGTAGTTCTCGATGCCATGGCAGTAGCCGATCTCTCGTAGCATCTCCATGTCGAAGAGGGTCCGCTGCTCGAGGCGCTGCGCCTCGAGGAGGCGGTTCTTTCCCTTGAGGAAGCGGAGCCGCTCCCCAAGTTCGTCCATGATCCCCGCCACCGCCCGCTCGAGCTGATCGGCGGGGGTGACGTAGTGGCTGGCCGGGTAGATCCGCACGCTCGCCACCGAGCCGGTGGTCACCCCGCGGAGGGGATCGAGGCTGGAGAGCTTCTCCACCTGATCGCCCCATAGCTCCACGCGCAGCGCTTCTGACTCCGCGGCCGCGGGGAAGATCTCCACCACGTCGCCCCGCACCCGGAAGGTCCCGCGCCGGAAGTCCACGTCGTTCCGCTCGTACTGGATGGCGATCAGGCTACGGATGAGTACGTCGCGCTCGATGGTCTGCCCCGCCTCCAGCCCCACGTGCATCCCCTGGTAGGTCTCGGGGGCCCCGATGCCGTAGATACACGACACGGAAGCGACCACCACGATGTCCCGACGCTCGAAGAGCGAGGTGGTGGCGGAGTGCCGCATCCGGTCGATCTCGTCGTTCACCAGCGCGTCCTTCTCGATGTAGGTATCCGACTGCGGGATGTAGGCCTCGGGCTGGTAGTAGTCGTAGTACGAGACGAAATACTCCACGGCGTTGCCGGGGAAGAAGGACCTGAACTCTCCGTAGAGCTGGGCGGCCAGCGTCTTGTTGGGCGAGATCACGAGGGCGGGACGACCGAGCCGCATGATCACGTTGGCGAGCGAGAAGGTCTTGCCGCTGCCCGTGATGCCGAGGAGGACGGTGTGGGGATGGCCCTCGGCGAGGAGTTCGCTCAGGCGATCGATGGCCCGCGGCTGGTCACCCGCCGGCTCGAACTCCGACGACAGCCGGAAGGACTTGCTCAGGGGCTGGTCGGAACCGCGACGAGATACTTCCGCCACGAGTCGAGGAAGCTCGTCGCGTGGGGATGGCGCATGAGATGCACGGAGAAGAGGAACTGGGGATGTACGGGCTCGCGAATGAGTCGCAATCGAGCCTCCTCCAGCGTCCGATTCCCCTTGAAGAGATTGCAGCGGAGACAGGCCGCCACCACATTGGTCCAGGTGGTCTGGCCGCCCCGCGAGCGCGGCACGACGTGATCCACGGTGAGCTTTTCGCCTCGCCGGCTGCAGTACTGGCAGGTATAGCCGTCGCGGCGCAGGATGTTCTTCTTGTTGAAGGCGACCCGCTCGAGGAAGGGCTTCCGGATGTAGGCGGCGAGCCGGATCACCGACGGCAGCGGAAAGACCCGGGACGGTGAGCGGACGACCCGCGGGGAAGACTCGACGCTCTCGGCTTTCCCGGCGAGGAGGAGGGTGACGGCCCGCCGGGCGTTGGTGAAATGCAGTGGCTCATACGTGTAGTTGAGCACCAAGACCGCGATTTCATCCATATGCTGCCCAAGGATAGCCAGCGTCCCCGGGCCTGTCAACTCATGCGGTCACACGAGCAGGCGCCAGAGCGCGGGGGCGAAGCCGGCCACGATGAGAAAGGCGGCCACGAACCACCGCCAGTCCCACAGGAGGAGCCCCAGCAGCAGGCAGAGGATCACCAGGCAGAGCAGGTAGAAGCGGATCTCCCGCACGTCCGTCCAGCCGCCCCGGCCGGTGAGGAGCGGCAGCTTGCCTGCGATATACACGGGTGAATAGAGCAGGAAGAAAAGCACGATGAGCCCGGAGAAGGTCAGGACGCCGCCCGCCGCGCCCAGAAACGCCCACGCCGCCCACGCCTGCGGTGACGTCGCGTTCTCGAGGAAGACGCGCGGCACATAATCCGGCTTGAAGAAGACGATGAGCAGGGCGATCGCGAACAGCGGCATCACGAACTCGAGCCATGCCCACTTGGCGGAGCGCGGACTCCAGATCTGCGACGGATTGATGGGGTCCGGGACCTTCCACTGCCCCGCTCTATTGGCCATAGTTCTCCGAAGAGAGGAGGCGTCGCGGGGCTGGGCTGGCCCGGCGCTCCTGCCGGGTCGTCACTGCGAAGGCTCGCGCATACGTCATCTTTCGACCAGTATGACACAGGGGGCGCTCCGGACCAGCGCCTGACGGACCGTCTTCGGCGCCATCGGGCGCTTCGCGCAAACGATAGAAAAGAAAGGCGAAGCGGAGGGGGACAGCGAGCCGGCTCGGTGCAAGCGAACGGTGTCGGCGACGAGAGAAATGGGACGCTACGGCTATCGGGCGCCCGCCCCGACCACCTCGTCTACTTCCCGCCGAGTGAATGAATGTACCGAACGAGGGCCCAGCGATCGTTCTCCGAGAGATGCTTCCAGGCCGGCATGGAGCCTCGCCCATTGCTGATCTTCCAGAAGAGCTCACCGTCCGACTCGTCCTGGATCTTCTTCGACGTCCAGTCGGCGGGCTTTGGGCTGAGCGCGGCCGCGGCCACACCATCGCCCTTGCCTTTCACGCCGTGGCACGTGACGCAATTGATCTGGGCGATCTTCTGGCCCTGATCCACGACCTTCGCATCAGCCGGCAAGCGATTCTTCTTCGCCTTCTCCCCCGGGGGCGCCTCCCAGGGCGCCTGGGCATACGCGACTCCGGCCAGGGCGAGCACGCCGAGGACCAGCATCCGCATCGATCTCCGCAATCGCCTCGTCATCCTGTCGCCTCCCCGTCCATGGCGCCGTGAACCGTCCAGGTCGCGATCACCTGTAGCATCCGCCGTGTCGGACGGTCAAGCGGCATCCCGCATTCTGGCCGTGGACTCGTGTGCTATCTTTCCCCCTCGATGGCAGACGACCTCATGCACGTCGTGGCGGTGATCGGGGCGGGCCCCGCCGGGCTCTTCGCCACGCGGGCTTTGGCGGCGGCCGGCTGCCGCGTCCTCCTTCTCAACCGCGACATCAAGCCGGGGGGCCTCGCCGAGTACGGCATTTTCCTCGACAAGTACAAGATGAAGGGCGGGCTACGACGTCAGTTCCAGAAGATCCTCGGCGATCCCCGCGTCACCTACATCGGCCACGTCGCCGTGGGCGGCGACGGAGCGCTCACCGTCGCCGCCCTGCAACGCCTGGGTTTCGACGCCCTCGTGTTCGCCCATGGCGCCCAGGGCACGAAGTATCTCGGGGTGGAGGGGGAGCGGCTGCCCGGCGTCTATCACGCCAAGGATCTCGTGTATCACTACAACCGCCTGCCCCCCTTCGCCGAGCGCCAGTTTCCCGTGGGCCGCCGGGTCGCCATCGTGGGCGTGGGCAACGTGATGGTCGACATCGCGAACTACTGCTCGCACTACTGCGACTGCGAGGAGATCATCGCCATCGCCCGCCGCGGGCCCTTCGAGAAGGCGTACGACGACAAGGAGTTTCAGGACGTGGAGGACGCCTTCGACCGCGAGGCCTACGGGCAAGAGATCGAGCGCGTGCGATCCCGGCTGGAGGCCATCGGTCAGAACCCGGACGACCTCCGCAAGGAGCTCGCCGATCGGGCCGAGCCGGCGGAACGGCCGCGGGCGCGTCTGCGCTTCCGCTTCCTCGCCTCGCCCAAGCGGGTGGTGGCCGAGAATGGGCGCGTTGTCGGTCTCGAGGTCGAGGAGAACCGGCTCGAGCGCAAGGGGGAGCGGATCAATGCGGTTGGTACGGGAGAGAGCTCGTTCATCCCGTGCGACACGGTGGTCTTCGCGGTGGGCGATCGCGTGGACGAGCGATTCGGGCTGCCCTACAAGGACGGCCTCTACGTTACCGCCCCGGAGGCAGCTCAGGACGCGGGCGCCGCCTATCAAGTCTGGGATCCCGAGACACAGCAGCCGATCACCGGCATCTACGTCGTCGGCTGGGCGCGGCGGGCCAGCGACGGTGTCGTCGGGCGCGCACGGCTCGACGCGGAAACGGGCATCAAGCGCGTGCTCGCGGGCCTCGCGTCGATCCCCAAGCGCTCCAGCGCGGACGCCGAGCAGGTGATCAGTGCCGTCCTCGACGAGCTCGCACGAAGCGGGACCGCCTTCGTCACTTACCCAGAGGTCCTCCGGATCGAGGAAGCGGAGCGCCGGCGCGCCATCGAGGCCGGGATCGAGGAGCACAAGTTCAAGAGCGACGAGGAAATGCTCGCGCTCCTCCGTCGCTAGCTCACCTCGCGCCTCCGGCCGAGCAGCAGCAGCGCGGCCGCTCCCATCCCGTAGGCCGCCGCCAGGAGCAGAGGCTCGCTCTGCCCGGCTCGCCACGGCCAGAAGACGCCACCGCTCGGCAACGGCGAGTGCATCAGCCCGAAGAGCGTGGCCACGGCGCAGCCGCCGAACACCGCGGCTGCGCGACCGAGTCGCCCGTCGATGATCGAGACGAGCGCCCATCCCCAGAGGAGACCGGTGACGACGAAGCCGTTGCCGAGCACGAGCAGCGTGCCGAAGGCGGTCTGACCCGGCGCCGTGAGCTCGGAGACCTTTCGGCCTGCCGCGGCCATGAACTGATTCACCTCGATCAGCAGCAGGGCGGCGGTGGCCGGAATGAAGGAGACCACGATGGCGGGGGCGTATCGGGCCGGAGAGGCGAGGAAAGCCTGAGCGGTGATCTCGAGCCCAATGAAGACGAGGATGGGCGCCACGGCGGCCTCGGGCACCACGCTCACCAGCGCGGAAATAAGCCCCACCGCCGCGCCGACCCCCACGACGAGGGCGGTGGCCAGCGTGTAGCCCGCCCGCGCGCCCATGGCCTTGTACGCCGGATGGCCGATGTACGGCGTGTTCTGGATCACCCCGCCGCATACCCCGGCGGCCATGGTCGCCAGCGCTTCGGTGAGCAGGATGTCGCGCGCTCGGTATTCGTCGCCCGCCGCGATGGCGGACTCCGTGTTGTCGATGCCCCCGATGACCGTCGCGAGCGCGAAGGGAACCGCGAGCGACAGATAGGGCAACGCCTCGCCGATCACGGGCACCCAGGCGAGCGTGGGCCACGGGATGGCGAGGGCCAGCGCACCGCTTGGCGCGGCGAGCGGCGCCGAGCCTCCTTCCGCAGCGGCGCGGATCCAGAAGATCGCGCTCCCCACCAGGACGGCCGCGAAGGCTCCTGGCATCCCCCAGGGAAGGCGGACCTGCCCGAGGAGGGCCACGAGCACGATGGTGAGCGAGATCAGGCCCACCAGCGGGTCCGCGAAAACCCTGAGCGCAGGAAGGAAGGCGATCAGGAGGGCAGCGACGCCGGCCAACGATCCCAGGAGGGCCGCCCGAGGCACGATCTGTCGCACGTGGTCGCCCGCGAAGGACAGTACGAGCTTCAGCGCGCCCATGGCCACGGTGACCGTCATGCCGATTTTCCAGGCGAGCATGGGATCGCCGGTGAGCAGCATGGCCGGCCCCAGCACGCCGAAGACGAGCCCGAACAGCGACGGGGTATCGATGCCGAAGGGCATGGCGGTCACATCGTCGCGGCCGGTGCGCCGCATCAGCCGAATGGCGAAGACGGTGTAGACCAGGTCGCCGATCAGCACGCCCGCCGCGGTTCCCGGCACCATGCGGTGGAGCACGAGATCGGTGGGAAACTTGAAGACACCGATGAGCAGGCTCGAGAGGATGACGAGCTGGGTGGTGTTGTCCAGGGCGAGACCGAAGAAGGCGTTCCAGTCTCCCGGGGCGAGCCAGTGAGGCAGGCGTCGCCCGCGGGTCACCGCTAGGCGGGTCGGGACAGGCTGTGTTCGGCCCCGATGACCTCGCGCGCGAGAGAGCGCACGCGCTCGGCGAGCTCCTGATTCCAGGCCAGGCTGCCTCGGCGGGCCGCCACGTCGGCGTAGGCGAGTTCTATCTCGGAGGAGCGGCGCTCGCCGAAGCGCACGCGCACGCCGTAGCTCACCCCTTCACGCGGGCCCTCCGTGTCGAGGACGGACTCCGCGCGAGGATCTTCACGCTTGGCGTGAGAGCCGACGAAGTTCTCGAGCCACCTCGCCACTTCGTGATAGTCACCGCCGCTGAACATGGCCGGTCCTCAGCACTCGTTGAAACCGCAGGAGAGGCACTTCTTGCAACCTTCTTCGTAGACGAAGGTCGCCTGCCCGCACTCCTTGCATAGATCCCCCACTCGACGGCGGATGCCGCGCGCCGGGGGGGCGGCCGCCGCCGCTTCCTCGCCTCGGTCGACTCCGATGTGCTCGCCGAGCGTGCGGGCGAGAGCGTCGGGCAGCGATAGCACCTTGGCGGCGCCGAAGCCCGTGGGCTGCCCGCCCCCGATACGGGCGAGCTGGCTGATGACCTCCTCCAGCCGGCGGTGGGCGGACAGCGGCGAGGGTAGCCTCAGCACGAGCGAGATCAGCCGGCCCAGGGCCTCGGCCACCGCCATGGTGTCCGAGCCGCCCTTCCCGACCTGGACGAAGACCTC
>DATGCY010000388.1:0-6163 GCA_035311385.1 Candidatus Methylomirabilota bacterium | reverse complement strand
TTCTGGAAGTTCCGCCCGGCGTGAAATGGCTGGATCTGCTCGCCGATAGGCACCGGATGATCTAGCCCTCAAGACATTGCTGGTCGCGTATTCGGAGATGATCTTTGGAGCCTGAGGCGGCAAGGCTACTGAGCGTTGTTTCCCTCCTTTACTTACAAAGCCGATGAGTCCTTGATCGCCCACGACGTTTCCCTGCCCAACGTTCTGAATCTCCTCCGCTCGGATGCCGCCATAGAATTTGCCGCGTCCCCGGCGGCGCACCACGCGGGGCTTCGCGACCCGCGTTGTTTGCGGCATTCATGGCGAAAACGTGGCGGCGACCAAGTAGGGGCTCACGCCGTGACTTCAACCCGGAATGTGAGTGATCTGTCCCCCTGCAGGTGGTTGCGAGCCCGCGACTTGAACCGACGACTAGCTTCAGGCTTTCACGCCGCGTGTCTTAGTCGCGCCACGTTTCCATGAGTCGGCGCGCCGAGAATCATGCGATATTGCTGGCGAAAACGTGACCGCGACCAAACACGGGTTTGAATCGGGTCGGGCGGCCTCCGCCTTAGGCGGCGCACCTCACGACGCCCCGGAAGGGGAGGTAGAAGCGCTCGCCTCGAGCGGATGTGAGAGGGCTGAGCAGGTGAGGGAGGACCAAGGGAGGCACCATCATGTACATGCCCGCACATTTCGAAGAAACCCGGCCGGAGGTACTACGCCGGCTGATTCACGACCACCCGTTAGCAGCGCTCGTCACACTTGGGTCCGACGGGCTCAACGCCAACCACATCCCGATGGAACTGGACGCCGATCCCGCTCCGCTCGGGACGCTGCGAGGCCATGTGGCCCGTGCCAATCCCGTGTGGCGCGACTTTTCCCCGGGCGTCGATGCTCTCGCGATCTTTCAGGGTCCGCAGGCCTATGTCTCGCCCGCGTGGTATCAGACCAAGCAGGAGACGGGCAAGGTCGTGCCGACCTACAACTACGCCGTCGTCCACGCCGGTGGCCCGATGCGGATCATCGAGGACCGCGCGTGGCTGCGGGCCTTCGTCGAGCGTCTCACGAACCGGCACGAGGCCGGGCGGCCACAGCCGTGGAAAGTGACGGATGCGCCCGCAGACTTCATCGAGCACATGCTGGGCGCCATCATCGGCATCGAGATCCCGCTCACGAAGCTCGCCGGCAAGTGGAAGGTCAGCCAGAACAGGCCCGCGACGGATCTGGACGGCGTGGTGCGGGGGCTGAAGGAGAGCGGAGCCCCGGCCATGGCGGATCTCGTGAAGGAAGCCGCGGGCGCCGCCAAGCCTCACAAGGACTGAGAGGCGGCTCGGGGATTGATCACGTCGGACCTTAGCACAAGCGCTCCCGGGTTACGGAAAGCCAGCGAAGGAAAACTCGGGCCGCGCCGCGTGTCGATAAATTTCTTGCAGCAGCGGTTGTGACTCCTGCTCGGTCCACCGCGGCGATCACTTGATACCCGTCGACGCCCGGAAGAACCGATTCACCTTGATGATGCCCAGCGCTGCGCGTGCGTGATGTGCCGCTCAGGTGTCTGGTCTTGCTCGCGGAAGAAGATCACGCCATAGCACGTTTGGCGGGCTGCTGGCGAACTGCACGTGGCCCACCTATGGTGCCCCAATGCGACACGATACCCTTTTGTACTCTGGAATTTCGCGAGGGTATACGAGCGGCGTAACTCAGATCGGCCTCCTCTGAACTACGGGCGCGCCATGGTGTCCGGGGTGCCCGGCCCGCCGACTGCTGCCGTTTGACCACGCCCACGGCCTTTGGCACGATCGCCCTAGGATGGCAGGGGCGCCATTCGCGCCCTGCCGAGCGGGGGCAACACCCGGCGGTGACGGAGAAGGGGTCTTATGTCACCTACAATCCCGATCGCCTTGACAATAACCTGTCTCGCCGGCGGTCACGCTGTCGTAGAGGAGGAACCACACCGCGACGGCGGCTGCGCCGGCCAGGCCGGCCGCGATGCCGTCGCCTGTCGCGCTCCTCCAGAGCTCGCTCAGAACCTCGCTTCCAATCGCGTGAGGCCTGAATAGGTACGCTGCGGTCCCGCCGGCCACCAGCAGGTTGGCCATCGACAAGGGCCACCACACACCTGCGCCCATCGGCTGGGCGATCCACACGAACGCGCAGAGTGCTACCACCTCGAGGCAGAGGAGCGCAATGAGCGCCGTGAGCAGCGGATGCTCCCATCGTTGCGTGGCCACGATGATGTAGGCGACGACATGGCGAAAATGACAGCCGGAAAAACCGTGTAGCGTACGATCACGCCGACGGGCATCCGCATCTCCCCGTCCGGCATCGCGCGCCCATGGGCAACGTGATAGATGATCAACCACGTGGCGACGAGCGCGGCGCCGACGAGGCCGGCGATCAGGCCTTCCCGGACCTCCCGCGACAAGAAGGGACCGCGACACACGTCGCGATACTCGGCGAGGGGATACGCCGAGAGGCGAAGGCGTTCTTGCCCATTCCTCGGGGAAGATTTGTCCAGAAGGGACTGCGCAGACGGAACAATTGGCCGGTCAAATCTTCACAAGGCGAGCGTACGGCATCAGGCGAGGCCGTCGGGAATCGGCTCGCGCTCTATCCAAGGGACCGGCGCTCGTCGCGGCACTCCACCGGCAAATAGCCGGCTCACGAGAGAGGGCGAACGCCCGCGGAACTCAAACTCGCGTGGGATTCGAATCCCGGGGTGTACTCCGTGAGTCAACGCCTTCTCGCCACACGCTTCATTAGTTTGACTCGGTATTTTCGATGGGCCGATGTTCTCTATCATGCTGAATCTGCTACATGCGCGTGGGGCGAGGCCGCTCACCGTGAAGGGCTTCATGGCGACGCGGTGGAGGTGTTCAGCGATGAGCCATTGCCGTTTCTTGCGGCGGAGTGCTGGTGGAGTAGATCGAGGCGGAGCCTCGGTAATGGAACGCCGCGCGTTTCTCAGAATCGGCGGGCTTGCCGCGTTGGCAGCCAGGCCAGGATCGTCTTCGGCGATCGCGCAAACCGGCGCGGCCAGTCCGCCAGGAGAGCGCGCAGACTACACGATCCGGATCGGCACCGGGCTCGTCGAGCTGGCGCCGCGCCGCATCCTTTCAACGACGACCTACAACGGCCAGTTTCCCGGCCCGCTGCTACGTTTCAAGGAAGGCCAGCGAGCCGTGGTCGACATTCATAACGACACGGATACTCCGGAGCAGCTGCACTGGCACGGGCAAACGGTCCCGGTCGACGTCGACGGCTCCGCCGAGGAAGGCACGCCGTTCATCCCCGCACACGGCATGCGTCGCGTGGCCTTCGTGCCAGGTCCGGCGGGGTTCCGCTTCTATCACACACATCTGCGTGCCGGCAGCGATCTGCGCCAGGGACAGTACAGCGGGCAAGTCGGCCCCGTCTACATCGAGCCCCGACGCGACCCAGGAGCCTACGACCGCGAGGTGTTTCTCGTCCTCAAGGAGTTCGAGCCCGAGCTGAGCCGCGGCGGAGACGAGGAAATGGACTTCCTGGCGCCCGCCACCCGGGTCAAGGCGCTGGAGGCGGTGGGCGAGGGCGCGATGCGGGCCTCGCTGGCCCGAGGGATGCCCCATGGATTCGAGGTGGGATACCGGCTGTTTTCGATCAATGGACGCATGCTCGGATACGGCGAGCCCATTCGCGTGAAGGCGGGCGAACGCGTCCTGTTCCACGTGCTCAACGGCAGCGCGACCGAGATTCGGAGCCTCGCCCTGCCCGGACACACGTTCCGCGTCGTCGCCCTCGACGGCAATCCGGTCCCGATGCCCGCCGAGCTACCGGTGCTGTGGATCGGCACCGCCGAACGTGTGTCAGCAATCGTGGAGATGAGACACCCGGGTGTCTGGGTGCTCGGGGATCTGGCCGACGACGACCGCACTCGCGGCATGGGGATCGTGGTCGAGTACGGCGGCCGCCGGGGCAAGCCCCAGTGGGTCAAGCCGAGACCCTCTCGCTGGGATTACTCGCGCTTCGCCGATCCGCGGGCCGGCGCCGTCACGCCGGACGACGTGATCGAGATGACGTTCGAGAAGCAGAACGCCGCTGAACAGGGCTTCAACCGGTGGACGATCAACGGCGTGGCGTTCTCGATGGACAAGATGGAGCCGATGTTCCATCTCCGCCAGGGCCGACGCTATCGGCTGCGCATGCGCAATGCCAGCGATGACATCCACCCGATGCACCTGCACCGGCACAGCTTCGAGCTGACCAGAATCGCCGGCAAGCCAATGGCAGGCGTGATCAAGGACGTGGCGATGCTCGGCGGCTACCAGGAGATGGAAGTCGACTTCACGGCCGATAATCCAGGGCTGACCCTGTTTCACTGCCACATGCAGCTACACATGGACTACGGATTCATGGCGCTGTTCGACTACATCTGAGGCGCTCTCTCAGGCTGGATCTGCGAGCATGCGAGCAGGGCAAAGTGCTTCTGGACGCTTCGCCCGGCGTGAAGAATCTGCTCGCCGATTTGCATCGCACGATCGTACGGTCCGGGCGCGCCGCCCCGCCGCGCTGAGCGTCGCAGGGCCGCGACAACTCAGCGCGACGGGCGTGGGATCTAAGCGTTAGATGGTGTTGCTGCGCAGTGCCAGCAGCGGCATTGGGCTTGCGTTGGCGCTGGGGTCTGTGACGGCTGCGGCATCTCAGCCTCCGTACCCTCCCGTCGCGCCTGCGCGAGGAGGCTCAACAGCGCGGTACGCTCACGGGTCTTCCGGTGCCACTCCATGAGCTCGATCTCTGCCATGTAGTAGTCCATAGTGTATTTCCTTCCTGTCCCCGCCAGGCATCGCGGGGACGCTTCTTCAGCGTCAGTCCTCTCGCCGCAGCGCCCGCTCGCCGCCTGCGGCATACCATGCGGACAGGCCACCCTGGACGTAGCGCGCGTCGAAGCCGCGCTGCCGCAGGACGCCCGTGACGGCACAGCCGACGTTGAAGCCGTACGAGCAGTAGACGGCCACCGGCGCATCGGGCGAGAGCTCCTTGCACCACTCGTCAACGCGCTCAGGGTCCCGGTAGATCGCGCCCTGCATCATGTCCGTCGACCTCGAGAAGTGATACCGGGGTCGAGCGTCGATGACCTGAATCGCCTCGCCGCCGGCAAGCCGCGAGGCCAGTTCTTCGACCGTGATCGCCGGCACCGTCTGGTCGGAAGGGCTTCGGACCACGGCCGATCCTCCCTGGGCTGCGTCCTTGAACCGGTTCGCGACCCCGGCCCAGTCGATGTTCCGCATGAACGCGTCGATATACGCTGTGGCGTTGCCGCTGAACTCGACCTGATAGGCGTGCTCATACATGTCGAGGGCAAGGAGGGGGACGGTGTCGATCATTACCTGGGAGTCACCGATCACGATCTGATTCTGGAGGGTGCCATCGCGGCGTGAGTAGCTCAGCAGCACCCAGCCGCGGCCACTGACGACTTGCGCTAGGGCGACGAACTCCCGCCGCCACGCGGTCAGGCTGCCAAAGCGCTGCTCCAGCGCCGCCGAGATCGGCTCGGCGAGCCTTGTGCCGGAACCGCTCCCGGTGAAGAGCACCCCACCATCGCCGCCCAAGCTAGCGAAGTACACCTCGTGGAGGGCGACGGAACCCATCGCCGCGACCTCCTCCTGCTTCAATGCCCGAAGGTCGTAGCCAGGCACCGCCGCGACATCGAGCGTCGCGAGCCTGTCGCGAATCGCATTGAGGGACCGTACGGCGGCTCCGTAGACATCCTCGTAGTGGCTGACCATGAGTCGGTCGGAGAACCCATTGAGGGTCCAGGGCTTGCATGGAATCTGGATGACATGCTGCATGGTCGTGCTCCTTTCTGATGGGTGAACGTCACGTCCATCTCTTGCCCGGCCCAGCGGCCAAGAGTCCTTCGAACAGCGTGAGTTCATGCGTGAGCACCTCCTGGTCGTCCGCGTGTGCCGCGAGGAGTCTCCGGCGGGCGACGAACTTGCCGTCGTCCAGGCTCGACGAATGCGGCGGACGCCCACTAAGGAAGAGCAGGTTTACCTTCATTCTGTTCCAAGAGTGAAACTATTGTTTCAATCAGTCAAGCTGCCGTAACGCAGCGCGGTATGTGCTCAGAATGTTCTCGAGGGCAGAGGAAGGAACTTGACGGGATGAAACAATAGTTTCAAACTGCGAACATAATGGATTC
>DATGCY010000387.1:0-19394 GCA_035311385.1 Candidatus Methylomirabilota bacterium | reverse complement strand
CGCGCCGGAGCTCGCCCAGGCGCTTCTCCTCTTCTCGTATCCGCTCCATCCTCCGGGCAAGCCGGAGGCGCCGCGGACGGAACACCTGCCGCGGCTGCGCACGCCGACTGTCTTCGTCTTCGGCACCCGGGATCCCTTCGGCTCTCCCGCGGAGATCCGTCAGGCCGTGACCCTCGTGCCGGCGCCCACGGTGCTGGTGGAGATCGACGGGGCCGGCCATGATCTCTCGCGCAGCCGCCGTGTCGCCGCGGAGACACATCGCGAGGTCGCCGCGCGGGCGCTGGAGGCGCTGCGAAGCTTCTTGCTCTCGCGCGGGTCAGCGTCCCCTTGACGCGGGTGCTGCCCGAGAGCAGGATCGGCAGGTCCGAAACCGGAGAGGAGGAGTGATGGCCAACGACCTGCACTACCTGTCGATCGGCGAGCTCGCCGGCCTGATCGCGTCGCGCAAGCTCTCGCCCGTGGAGCTCGTGGAGAGCCTGATCCAGCGCGTGGAGCAGATCGACCTGCAGACCTCCGCCTTCATCACGCGTACGTTCGACCTCGCGCGCCGGCAGGCGCAACGGGCCGAGGCGGAGCTTGCGGGGGGCGAGCCGCGCAGCCCGCTGCACGGCATTCCCTTCGCTCTCAAGGACATCTACGATACGAAGGGCATTCTCACCTCCGGCCACTCCCGTGTTTTCATCGATCGGATTCCCTCGGAAGACGCTACCACCACCTCCCGGCTCTACGAGGCCGGCGCCGTGCTCCTCGGCAAGCTCGCCACCCACGAGATGGCGCACGCGGGCCCGTCGTTCGATCTACCCTGGCCACCCGCTCGCAACCCGTGGAATCTGATCCACTTCACCGGCGGCTCATCGTCGGGCTCGGGGGCCGCCGTCGCCGCGGGGCTCGTCCCCATGGCCCTCGGCTCCGACACGGGTGGCTCGATCCGCGGTCCGGCCTCGCACTGCGGAGTGGTCGGCCTGATGCCGACGTTCGGACTGGTGAGCCGAGCGGGAGTGATCACCAATTCCTACACGTTCGACCACTGCGGCCCGTTTGCCCGCACCGTAGAGGACTGCGCTCTCGTGCTGGAGGCTCTCGCGGGCTACGACCCGAAGGACGCGGGCAGCCTGCGACGGCCGCTCCCACGCTATCGAGACGCCCTCGGTCACGACCTGCGCGGGCTCAGGATCGGCGTGCTCCGTCATCATTGGGAAATGGACATGCCCGCCTCCGAGGACGTTCGTCGCGCCATGGATGCCGCTCTGGATGTACTGCGCCGGCTCGGGGCCGAGCTGGAAGAATGCCGGGTGCGGCCGCTCGCCGAGTACTTCGACGTGAAGATCATCATCGCGGAGAGCGAGATCTTCAGCGTCCACCAGCCGGCGCTCGTGGAGCGTCCGGAAGCCTTCGGAGCGGACTTTCGCTCGCGCGTGCTGCCCTCGGTCCTCTTCACCGCCCACGACTACGTGCAGGCGACTCGCGAGCACCGGCGCATGATGGTGGAGATGGAGCCCCTCTTCGCGCGCTACGACGCCTTCGTCACCGCCGGCCTCGGGGAGGCGCCGCGTCTCGCCGACTATCGCAGCGTGTCCTTCTGGCAGAAACCGAGCCTACTCACCGCGTGGAACGTCACGGGCCAGCCCGTGCTCGCCCTGCCCAACGGCTTCGGACGGAACGGTCTACCGCTCGGCATGCAGATCCTCGGCCGGCCCTTCGGGGAGATGACCATGCTCCGAATCGGCCACGCCTATGAGCAGGCGACGGACTGGCACCTGCGGCGGCCCGCCCTTGTGCCCGGCGCCGAAGCGCCTGCAGTGACGCCGCCGCCCGTGCTCTCCGGCGGCACCGAACCCATCGACGGCGCCATGCGCGATCTGTGCGTGCAGGCGGCCCGGAAAGCCGGCCTCCGCCTCGACGACTTGATGCTGTCGCAGCTCCTGGAAGGCGCGCCCTACGCTCTCGGCATGGCGCAGCGCCTGCGCCGGAGCCATGGGCTTCAGCACGAGCCCGCCAACATCATGAGCTTCCCGACGAGCTGGCTCGGCGATTCCCGGCCGGCCTAACCCGAACCGCGAGAAAGGGACCCGTGATGGAGATCCGACAGAACCGCGTGAAGCAGCGCCTCGCCGCCGGCCAGATAGCGACCATCCTCGCCGGCACCAACGACCCCGACCTCATCGATCAGTTGGGGCCGCTGGGAGCCGACGGCGTCTGGCTCGAGGGCGAGCACGGCGGCGTGGACTATGCCGATCTGGGAAACTTAACGCGGGCCTGCGATCTCTGGAACATGACACCGGTGGTGCGCGTGATGGACAACGACTACGCCACCATCTACCGCACCCTCGATCGCGGAGCGCAGGGCATCGTGGTGCCTCACGTGAACACGAAGGCGGAGGCGCAGGCGGTGGTGGAAGCGGGCAAGTTCGCGCCCATCGGCAAGCGGGGCATGTTCACGAGCCGCCAGGGCTTCGGGGTGGGCGACTATCTCAAAGCCGCCAACGACCAGAGCCTCCTCATCGTGCTCCTCGAGGACATCGTGGCCATCAAGAACCTGGACGAAATTCTGAGCGTCGACTACATCGACGCCTTCTTCGTGGCTCCGAGCGATCTCGCCACCTCCATGGGACACATCGGCGATCTCGGCCATCCCGACGTCCAGCGCACCATCGACGAGGCGATCGGCAAGATCGTGAAGTCCGGGCGCGTGGCGGGCACCCTGGTCACCCTCGCCAACGTGGAGCGCTACACGAAGATGGGTGTGCGCGCCCTCATGGCGAGCTTCTTCCCCTGGATCCAGGCGGGCGCCAAGGACCTGCTGGACCGCGCGGCCGCCGCGGCCAAGCGGTAGCGGGAGCTACAGGCATGCGCGGCAAGCAGGTCTTCATGGAAAGCCTCATCGCCCACGGGGTGGAGCACATTTTCGGCAACCCCGGCACCACGGAGAGCCCCATCCTCGACGCCCTCCTCGACTATCCGCAGCTCCGCTACGTGGTCGCCCTCCACGAGGGCGTGGCTCTCGGCGCCGCCAGCTACTACGCGCAGACGAGCGGGAAGATCGCGGTGGTCAACCTGCACGTGGCGCCCGGGCTCGGCAACGCGCTCGGCATGCTCTACAACGCCTACAAGGGCCGCGTGCCTCTCCTGGTGACAGCGGGGCAGCAAGACACGCGCCTGCGGCTGCGCGGCCCGGTGCTCGGTCACGACCTGGTCGCCATGGCCGCCCCCCTGACGAAGTGGAGCGTGCAGGTGGAGCGCGCCGACGAGTTCGCCCTGATCATGCACCGCGCGCTCAAGACCGCCACCGATCCTCCCGCGGGCCCGGTGTTCGTGGCTCTACCCATCGACGTGCTCGAGCAGGACACGGAGGTCGAGCCCTTCCCGGTCGGTGAGCTGTATCGCGCGCCCACACCCGACCCGGACGGGATCCGCGCCGCCGTCGAGATCCTGGCCGCGAGCCGGCGCCCAGTCATTGTGGCGGGAGACGAGACGGCGGCGGCGATGGCGGAGCTGGCGACGCTCGCCTCCGAGCTGGGGGCGGCCGTGTGGTGCGAGGGCATCCGCGCGCGCCAGGCGCTGCCCAGTGCGCATCCGAACTTCCGCCTCGGCCTGCCCTTCGACACGGTAGCCATTCGCAAGGCGCTCGACGGCGCCGACGTGGTGCTCCTGATCGGTGGCCCGTTCTTCGAGGAGGTCTGGTACGCGCCGGGCTCGCCGCTGCCCGAGGGCGCGCTGGCCATACACGTGGAGTCTTCGCCCGAGCGGCTCGCCCACAACCTCGCGGTGCGCGTTGGCCTGGTGGGTTGCCCCCGCGCCGCGCTGTCGGTGATGCGTGAGGGCGTGGCCCGCACCGCGTCGCCCGCCTTCCGCGAGGCGGCGGCGAAGCGCAACGACGCCCTCCGCGCCCTCAAGGCGCAGGAAGCCGAGGCGCAGAAGGCCCGTGCGGGCAAGCGCTGGAGCCAGTCACCGATCTCCTTGCCGAGGGTCATGGCGGAGATCGAGGCCGCGTTGCCTGCCGACGCCATCCTCGTGGACGAGGCGATTACGGCGGGACCGGATCTCGCCCGCACCGTGCAGTTCGAGACCGCGGGCGACTACGTGGGCGCGCGCGGCGGCGGCATCGGCCAGGCCCTGCCGGGCGCCCTCGGCGTGAAGCTCGCGCATCCGGATCGCCCGGTGCTCGCGGTGTCGGGCGACGGCTCGGCCATGTACAGCATCCAGTCGCTGTGGACGGCGGCGCACCACGACCTCGCCGTGGTCTTCCTCATCCTGAACAACCGCGAGTACCGGATCCTCAAGCACAACATGGACACCTACCGACAACGCTTCGGCGCCAAGCCCGAGCGCGGCTACCCCAACATGGATCTCGTCTCGCCGGACCTGGGCTTCGTGGATCTCGCGCGAGGCATGGGCGTGGAAGGCGTCCGCGTCACCGCACCGGACGAGCTGCGGCCCGCCCTCGACAAGGCGTTCTCCGCGAATCGGCCCTTCCTGCTCGACGTGGCCATCGAAGGCCGTCCCTGACGCCATGGCTATTCCCGACATCCTCGCCATCGACTTCGACGGTGTGCTGTGCGACGGCATGGCCGAGTATTTCGAGACGAGCCGGCGCACGTGTGTCAAGGCGTGGCCGAGGGAAAAGGCTCCCGGCGATGCGCTCCTCCCCGCCTTCCGACGGCTGCGTCCCGTCATCTTCACGGGCTGGGAGATGCCGCTGCTCCTGCGTGCCATCGCCGGCGGCCAGGCGGAGGTGGATATCCTCCGCAACTGGGCGGGCGTCCGCGACCATGAGCTCGAGGCCGAGCCGCGCGCACACGAGCTCAAGAACCTCCTCACCCATACGCTGGACGACACGCGGCGTGAGTGGATCGCCGCGAACCGTGCGGACTGGATCGCGCGCAACGTGCCCTACTGCGGCCTCGACGAGCTGCGCCGGCTCGTGGGCGAGCCGGAGCGCGCGGTCCTGGTCACCACCAAGGAAGGAGAGTTTGCCCGGCTCATCCTGGACGACTGGGGCGTGAAGCTCGCGGACATCCAGGGCAAGGAGGCGGGCACGCACAAGTGCGACAACCTGCGCGCGCTCATCGCCGCCTATACGACGTCGCACGGCCGTCGCCCGCGCGTGTGGTTCATCGAGGACCGCCTCGAGACGCTGGAGCACGTGACCACGCATCCCGACCTCGAGGACGTGGGCCTCTTCCTCGCCGCATGGGGCTACAACACGCCGGAGACCCGGGCGAGGGCGCAGGCGAGCCAGCGCGTGCGGCTCCTCGAGCTCGACCAGTTCAGGCGCGGCCTCACCGCTTGGACCTGACCGGCCCAGGCCCGCAAGTCGAAGACCGCTTCCGGCCATAGTCGCAATCGCAGGCCCGCCGGGTCAGTCTGGATGTGCTCACGAGGGCCACACGGGTGCCCGGGCGGGTGGCGTCGGGGGCGGGGTGCGCTCCCCAGACCCGTATCTTCTGCGTGTAGCCGAAGCGAAGAACCTCAGTCTCGTGGCGGGCTAGAGTGCCCCCGCGGAATGCGACTCAGCGTGGTCTGGGGAGCGCACCCCGCCCCCGACGACAGGCCCCGCCCGCCCCGCGCTCGCGACCGGGAAATGTCCGCGCTACGAGGACGGTGGCCAAGGCAGCCCGTAGAGCCGGCCGGCGTTGCCGCCGAGGATCTCACCCGCGATGTCGAGCGCTTCGTCGCGCGTCAGCGCACCGAGCGTGATCATCTCCTCCAGGACGGTGCCGAGCCCCCAGCGTCCCCAGCGCGCGGCGATCCAGAAGATGTCCGGGATGCTATAGGCATCGGTGGAAAAGAGCAGCTTGCTCGTAGGGGCGAGGGCAAAGGCCTCGCGCAGCATCGCGGGGATGTTTGCCGCGAGGTAGGGCACGGCGAGACCCAGGTCTGCGTGGACGTTCGGATGCACGGCGGCGAGGTAGGCCTGCTCGCGAACGTACGGATAGCTCGCGTGCAGGAGAACGAAGGGCACGCGGCGGTGGCGCTCGATGTGCCGACGCAGGTGCAGGGGATTGGCGGCGAGGAGATCGAGATCGTTGTCGCCGAAGCCCGTGTGAAACTGCACGGGCAGCTCCTGTCGCTCGGCGATCTCCAACGCGCGCAGGACCAGGTAGTCATTGAGCGGCTTGTCGGCCAGGCGCACGCGCCCGTCCCGTCGTGCGCGCTCCTTCACGGGGGCGAAGGCCGCGCCGGCTTCGCCGCGTGTCGTCTCCGCCACGGCAAGCCCGGTACGATAGGCGATGATGCTCTTGAGCCCGACGTGGCCGGCGGCGCGCGCGCCCTCCACGGCGGCCACGAAGGTTTCGACCAGCTGATCGAACGTCTCGTGGCGGAGGATCAGCTCCTGGGCGAGCGTCTCCAGCCTGAGGATCGTGGCAAGGCGACACGGGAGCCGCGCCGCGAGCTCCGCATGGCTCAGGCTCTCCCCCGTCTGATACCCGTGATCGACCAGGAGCATGGCCAGTCCCGCGTCCCGGAACATCCGCGTGGCGAGAGCCTCGTCGCCCAGGGCCGCGCGGGCGGCGAGCACATCGTCCACGGTGGCGGGGCAGCCGAGGAAGGTCGCCAGCTCCTTCAGAGCCCAGCGGAAGAAGATGGTGGTGGCCGCGTGGTGCTCGTACATCGCGGTCTGATCGCTCTCGCTGAAGAAGCGCTGGTATTCGACGTCGCGGAACCGGCTTCCCTCGCGCAGGAGCGGGTGGCAGTGCTGGTCGAGGATGGGGAGGGCGGAGAGATCGAGAGCCATGCCGAGCGGGGAGATCAGAATTTCCAGAAATGATGCCGCTGCTCGAAGGCCACGTCCTCCTTCCCGAAGGCCTCGCACTCCGCGCGCTTGACGGCGAGAAAGGAGCGGGCGAGGAGCGGCCCGAGTGCTTTCTGCAGCATCGCGTCGCGCTCGAGACGGTCGAGAGCGGCCGTCAACGTGGTGGGGAAACGCTCGATGCGCCGGGCCGCGCGCTCGGCGTCCGAGTAGTTCCCGGGATCGACCATGGTCGGCTCCGGCGGCTCGAGAGAGCGCCGTACGCCGTCGAGTCCCGCGGCGAGCAGCCCGCCCAGGGCGAGATACGGATTGGCGGAGGCGTCGCACGCCTTGAGCTCCGCGTTGGTGGAGCCGGCGCGGTCAGACGCGAAGGTCGAGGGGATCCGCACGGCGCCCTCGCGGTTGTCCGGCCCCCACGCCGTGTAGGCGGAGCTCCAGAAATGCGGCTGGAGGCGGCGGTAGGAATTTACGGACGGGCAGGTCAGAGCGAGCAGGGCGGGCAGGTGCTCGAGGACACCCGCTACGAAGTGAGAGCCGAGTGCGCTCACCCCGAAGCGTCCCTTTGGGTCGTGCATGAGGGTGCGACGCCCCGCCACGTCCCAGAGGCTCCAGTGGATATGACTGCCGTTGCCCGCCTGGTCGGGGAAGGGCTTGGGTGCCAGCGAGGCGAAGAGCCCGTGGCGATAGGCGACGCCGCGGACCGTCTCCCGATAGAAGACTTGGCGGTCCGCCGCGGTGAGGGCCGGCGCGTGCCGAATGGAGAGCTCCTGCTGCCCGTGGCCGAGCTCGGGGTAGTACTGCTCGACCTGGATGTCCTGCGCCTCCAGGCTTTCCACGATGTCGTCCATCACCGCGGCGGCCGTGGTCATGCCGATGGTGGAGAAGCAGAGCGACTGGTCGAGCGGCGCGTAGGTGCCGTCGGAGTTCAGCACGGCGATGGTGAACTCGCCCTCGAAGGCGGCGCGCACGGCGAAGCCCGCCTCGGCGCAGGCGGCGATCTGGCCCTTGAGGAAGGAGCGCGGGCACGCCTCCCACGCCGCTCCATCGAGCGTGCGCATATCGACGGTCATGGCCGCGGCGTGCGGGGCGTAGGGCAGCACGGCAAAAGTCTCCGGATCGGGCACGAGACGGATCTCGCCCACGGGTCCCATGCCCTCCACGGAGGTGAGCTGGTCGAGCATGTTCATGGCCTGCATGGCCACGGTGAGGCCGATCCCGTCCACCATCCGTGAGGCGAGGCTCTCCACGTGGGTCGCCTTGCCCCGGGTGACGCCGCCATTGTCCGTGTAGAGGAAGCGTATGAGGCGCACGCGGCTCCGCCGGGCTCGATCCACGACGCGGCGGATAGCCGCGGTCGGTGGCCGACCGGTGGCGGCGGATTCCCTGCGATGGGTCGGGCTCACGGCGGCCGGAGTCTATGCGGTGGGTCCGGCTTCGTCAACGACAATGATGTGACGGAGAAATCCGCCCGACCGGTAGAAGCGAAGACCGTGCGGAGGGCGGCGCCGCGCATGCTCGTGGGCGACGTTGACAGAGAGGGCGGGAACGACTCATACTCCCGCCACTTTCTAGCGGTTCACCGTCCGGCCCTCGGAGGGAGCCATGGTGCTCCGCCCTCGAGCTTCCGGTTGCTCCCGCGGCGCCGTCGTTCTCCACCTTCGGGGTTCTCGCATCCTCGGCCCGTCGTCACGTCCACACACGGAGGAGCACGCATGAGACAGAGACCGCCTCGTCGTCCTGAGTCCGCCACCATCGAGCGCCGCACCTTCCTCAAGGGGGCGGGGGCCGGCCTCGCCGTCACCTCTGGGCTCGAAGGCATCCTCGCCGCGCGGCGGGCCCCCGTCTTCGCGCAGGGCGCGGAGATCCACCTGCTGCAGTGGGTGGACTTCATCCCGGAAGGCGACGCCGAGCTCCGCCGTCAGTGCGCGGAGTACAGCTCCCAGACCAAGACCAAGGTCACCGTCGAGACCATCAACGCCAACGACCTGCAGGCCCGCATCACCGCGGCCATTCAGTCGGGCTCGGGCCCCGACATCATCATGATGCTCCACAACTGGCCGCACCTGTACGCGAGCGCGCTCGGGGACGTGACGGACCTGTGCGAGTGGAAGGCCAAGGACCAGGGCGGCTACTACGCGCACTCGGAGGCAGCGGCCAAGAGCGGCAAGCGCTGGCTCGCGCTGCCGTACACCACGGGCGGCAGCCTCATCGCCTATCGGCGTTCCTGGTTCGCGGAGGTGGGAGCGAACGCGCCGCCCAAGACGCTGGAGGAGTATCGCAAGATCGGCATGGCGCTCAAGCAGAAGGGCAAGCCGGTGGGCCAGACGCTCGGCCACACCTTCGGCGACGCGCCGACCTGGACCTATCCCCTCACGTGGGCCTTCGGAGGGATGGAGACGGATTCGTCGGGAAAGAAGGTCGTCATCAACTCCCCGAAGACGGTGGAGGCGGTGAAGTGGATGACCAGCTTCTGGAAGGACGCCTGTGACGAGGGGGCGCTCGCCTGGGACGACACCAACAACAACCGCGCCTTCCACGCCAACGAGATCAGCGCCACCTTGAACGGCGCGTCCATCTACATCTTCGCCAAGCGCAACCCGGACAAGGTCAAGAACGAGGCGGGCCAGCCGATGTTCTCGGACATCTCCCACTTCGGCATCCCCGACGGACCGAACGGTGCTACCTCGCCCTATTTCGTGGCCTTCTCCCACGCCCTCATGAAGTATTCGAAGAATCAGAAGGCGGCCAAGGAATTCTTGAAATGGCTCCACTCCAAGGACCAGTTCAGTAAGTGGTTCGAGATCGAGAATGGCTACAGCGTGGGTGCCACCACCGTCTGGGAAAATAGCCCCATGTGGGACAAGGTCGACGACGCGCTGAAGCCCTTCCGGGTGGCCGCGCGCGGATCGCGCATGATCGGCTGGGCGGGGCCGCCCACCGCGCACGCCACCGAGGCCTTGACCAAGTACATCATCACGGACATGTATGCCAAGGCCGTCCAGGGGACGACGCCCACGGACTGCGTCAAGTGGGCGGAGGTCGAGCTCAAGAAGGTCTACGAGGGATAGGCGAGTCGCCGAGCCGGGTCGCGCGCCGAACCTCTAGTCGGTGCGTGGCCCGGCGACGTCCGCTCAGATCCGGACTACATCTCCTTGCCGGCGCTGTCCGCCGCCGCGGCCTCGGCGAGCAGCGTGTACTTCTGCAGGGTGGCGGTCGCGACCTCGCGTGGCAAGGCGCCGCTGTCCACCAGCGAGAGGAACTCCTCCAGCATGAGAGGGAAGTGGCGCTCGTGCCCCACGTCGAGGGCGCGCGGCACCCGGAGCTCGCTCGCCACTCCCGCCTCGACTACCGCGAGCCCCGGATGCGCGTTCTGCCAGCTCGTCACCGCGCGCGCGAGCGCTGCTCGTACCCGGGAGCCATCACCCGCCGGGATCACGGAGAGCCGGCGACGGAAACCCGTCTCAACGTCCTGCTCCACCCGGATCTCCGCGCGCGTGCCCCGGATGAGCGAGCGGTGGCGGTCACCGCCCCCAGGAGGCTCCGTCAGCTCCCAGCGGGTGTCGAGGGCCGCGGTCACCTCGCCCACGCGGAAGGTCAGCTCGGCGTTGCTGCGATAGGCGAGGGTGGCGCCGTCGACGACATCGGCGAGCTCCGGCGGGAAGGCGCGCTCCCCCGTCACGCGCGTGAAGAGGTCGCGCGGCACCGCGGTGCTCCAGGTGCGCGCGCCGATCAGCTCGGGAGCGGGCAGAACGCCGGGCGTCGCCTCCGCCATCACGCGCTGCACCTGGTCGACCATGTGCGTGGGAATGTCCGCGAGCCCGTCACCTTGGACTCGCACATCGAAGTACCACGGCGGGCGACGGAGGAGTTGGCCGTTCACCCGTTTCTCGAGATGATGCACGCTCGAAATCTCGATGGCGGGGCCGCGGCCGCCCACGTCGAAGTTCCCGAAGACCTCACGGTCCGCCACGAGCTTCCGGATGAGGGTCGACGTGATCTCGTGCCGTCCCGTCATCATCTCGACGGCGAGGGGGCCGCCGGCCAGGACATGACGGAGGTCGTCGAGCCCTCCTCCTCCCGCGCGCCAGGGCTTGTCCGCGAGCACGTGGAAGCCAGAGTCATGCAGCCGGCGCATGGCCGACATCTTCCGATCGTTCTTCCCGGCCAGGATGACGACGTCGCCCCGACGCTCCCCAATCAGTCGCTCGATCGGGCGCTCGCCCGTCCGCACCGTGGGGCGCCACGCCGTCGGCTCCTCCGCGCGGCGATTGAAGGCTTCGACGAGGGCGAGAAAATCGTCGAGCTCCCGCCCGGCCGTCGCATAGACAAAGAGCTCGTCGCGCACCCCGGGCGGCCGCGCGCGCAGAGTGAGGGCAGCGTGGAAATGCCCTGGCTCGAGAAAGAGGAGGGTGTGCACGGCGCCCCGCGTGCCGGGCTAGCTTCGCGGCTTCACCCAGGTCTCCGACCAGGCCAGCGTGGCGCTGCTGCCTTGGCGATCCCCTCGCGCCTCGGGCCATACGCTGCCCGTGGCCACGCGGCCGTTGAGCTCGAGCTGGGCGGAACGGGCGGGGAAGAACGTGCTGAACACGCCGATGGGCCGGTTGTTGAATCCCGGCGGGGCGTTGAGGACGAAGGGCTCGATGCAGTCGTACCAGGACATGACGATGCGCGCGTCCGCGGCCACGATGGTTTCCGTGGCGGCCGAGGGCGGGCCTCCGTGACGGACGAATTTGGCGTCGACCACGGGCAGGGAGGTGTCCGCGAAGGCGGGATAAAGCAGAGTTTCGATCGTCTTCTGCAGCCAGCGGGCGACGGAAATGTTGTCACTGTACACCCGGACCTTGCCGTCGGTGAGCGTGCTCTGCATGAACAGCGCGTGGCCGGCCCCGCCCGCGCACCAGAGGACACGCCAGTGGCTGCAGCGGTCGGTCAACGTCTTGCCGCCGTCCGCGCTCAGGCGGATGAAGGAGTTCTCACCGGTCATGAGGACTTCGTTCGGATCGACAGGCGGCGGCATGGGCGTCTCCCTTCAGAGTGTGGGTGCACAGCGAGCCGCGACGCGGTACAGTCACCCGGTCACGCACCCGAGTGAAGATACTGGCGATGCCCGTTCGAGGCAAGCGGTGAACCCGACGAGAAAGAGGACGGCCATGAGCAACCATGCCCTGTACCTGGTACGGATGGACGTGGCACACGACCTGGAGAAGGTATTCAACGAGGTGTACGACACGGAGCACGTGCCCCTCCTCGGCGCGGTGCCCGGGGTGATCCGGGCCACGCGCTACCGGAATCCCTCCCCGACCGACCCGCGCTACATCGCCGCGTACGAGCTCGAGAGCTCCACGGTGGTGCACAGCACGGCGTGGAAGACGGCGGGCGAGGTGGGACGCTGGTCCAGGGAGATCCGCCCCCACACCATGAATCGCTACCTCACGAGCTACGAGTGGGCCGGGTGCAGCCCCGCCCTCACCTACAAGACGCCGTACATCTTCTGGGTGCTCATGGACGTGGAGCGGCACAAGGAGGCGCTCTTCAACGAGCTCTACGACACCGAGCACGTGCCGCTGCTCTTGAAGCTTCCCGGCTGCGTCAACGTGGTCCGCTACCGGACGGAGACGCCCGGCGTGCCGCGCTACCTCGCCGCCTATGAGGTGGAGCGGACCGACTTGCCCATGTCCAAGCTCTGGAACGAAACCTCCGACATCGGCCGCTGGAAGCCCGAGGTCCGTCCGTACACCTACAACAAGCGCTACATCGTGGGCGAGCGCATCTGATGCCCATGGACATCGCGCTCACCGGCCTCGCCCTGCCTCTGCCCGAGTTTCCCGCTCTCGCCCGCGAGGCAGAAGGCCGCGGCTATCGGACGGCGTGGATAGGCGAGGCCTCGGGCGCCGAGGCCATCGCGCTCTCCACGCTGATCGCTACCCACACCACCACCCTCAAGATCGCCAACGGGGTCATTCCCGTGCAGACGCGCACGCCCATTGTGTACGGCCAGGCCGCGGCCACCCTCGCCCACCTCGCCCCCGGCCGCTTCGCCCTCGGGCTCGGACTCTCGAGCGAGATCATCGTGGGGCACTGGCATGGGCTTCCCTTTGCGGCGTCCATCCAGCAGATGCGGGAGGCGGTGCAGATCATCCGCCTCACCGCCTCGGGCGAGCGGGTTAACTTCGAGGGCAAGTTCTATCGCCTCAAGAACTTCCGTCTCGCCATCCCCGTGCCGGAGCCGGCTCCCCGCATCTACCTCGCCGCCCTCGGCCCCCGCATGTGTGAGCTCGCCGGCGAGGTGGCGGATGGCGTCCTCCTCAACTGGCTGCCGCCGTCCGCCGTGCCCGTCTCCCTGCGGCACGTCGAGGCGGGCGCGCGGCGCGCGGGGCGGAGCCCGGCCGAGATCGACGTCGCCGTGTACATCCGCACCTGTGTCACCGACGAGCCGGCCGCGGTGCGAGAGGCGCTCGCCCGCGACATCACGGGCTACGCCATCGTGAGTGTGTACGCACGCTTCTTCGCGGATTGCGGCTTCGCCGACGAGGTGGAGAAGGTGAACCGCGCGTGGAAGGCGGGTGATCGCGCGGGCGCTGTGAAGGGGATCTCCGAGCGCGTGCTCGACGGGCTCGGCGCGGTGGGCTCCGCCGCCGCCTGTCGCGAGCAGATCGGCGCCTTTGCGCGGACGGGCGCCGTTCCCGTGGTGGTGCCCTTCGCGCGCCCCGGCGCGGACGCGCGCGCGTCCATGCTCGCCACGCTCCGCTCGTTTCCCTGATGACCGTGTAGGGTTTACCTGGAGGGCACTTTCGCGCCGCGCTCGAGAGCGAAAGACGCCTCCGTAACACGGTCGGGGAGCTGGTGTAGCTCTTGCGGCCTGGTGTAGCTCTTGCAGCGAAGCCGCATGGGAGATTCCCATGCAAGCCCTCTGCTGGCACGGCACGGAAGACATCCGGCACGAGATAGTGCCGGACCCGCGCATTCGCGATGCGCGCGACGCCATCGTGCGCGTCACCTCCACCGCGATCTGCGGCTCCGATCTCCACATCTTCGGTGGTTTCGTGCCGTTCATGGAAGAGGGCGATATCGTCGGCCACGAGCCGATGGGCGAGGTGGTGGAGGTCGGGCGCGACGTGACGAAGCTCCGCCCCGGCGATCGGGTGGTGGTGCCCTGCACGGTGTCCTGCGGCGGCTGCCTCCCATGCCGCAAGGGGAGCTTCGCCCTGTGCGATATGTCGAACCCGAACACGGAGATGGCGCGCGAGGCCTTCGGTCACACGCCGGCGGGGATGCTTGGCTATTCGCACGTGCTGGGCGGCTTCCCCGGTGGGCAGGCGGAATACCTCCGCGTTCCCTTCGCGGACGTGGGGCCGCTCAAGGTTCCGGACGAGCTGAGGGACGAGCAGGTCCTGTTCCTCTCCGACATCTTTCCCACGGGGTATCAGGCCGCGGAGAGCGCGGACATCGAGCCGGGCGACACGGTGGCCATTTGGGGCTGCGGTCCCGTGGGCCAGCTCTGCATCCAGAGCGCGTGGATGCTGGGGGCGGGCCGCGTGATCGCGATCGATCGGGTGCCCGAGCGGCTCCGTATGGCCGAGATGCACGGACGTGCGGAGACGATCAGCTTCGAGGACGGCGACGTGTTCGAGCGGCTGCTCGCCCTCACCGCGGGACGCGGGCCGGACCGATGCATCGACGCGGTGGGCACGGAGGCGCATGGGCGCGGCAGCGTGGATGCCATGCTCGACAAGGTGAAGGTGGCGACCTATCTCGGCACGGACCGGGCGCACGCCCTTCGCGAGGCGATCATGTGCTGCCGCAAGGGCGGCACGGTCTCCGTGCCCGGCGTGTACGTCGGATTCCTCGACAAGCTGCCCTTCGGTGCGGCCATCGCCAAAGGGCTAACCCTGAAGACGGGCCAGACACATGTGCCGCGCTACCACCGAATGCTCCTCGAGAAGATCGCGAGCGGAGCTATCGACCCCTCGTTCCTGGTCACGCATACTCTGCCGCTGAGCGAGGGGCCGGCCGCCTATCGCATGTTTCGTGACAAGAAGGACGGCTGCGTCAAGGTGGTCCTGAAGCCCCAGAGCCCATGATGGTCCGTGCAAAGCGTCACGGTGGTCTGCTTCTTCCCGGTCGGATCTTCCTGCTGCCCGAAGCCCTGGGCCGGTGCCCCACCAGGAATTCTGGAGGGACGAGACGCCGCGCATAAACATTGCGTGGCATCAGTGTTGCTCCTCTCGTCCCACGGCATCATCGACCCCAAAGGAGGAGCACGATGGACAGCCTCAAGAAGATCAGGGTCGCCATCCTCTGCACGGATGGCTTCGAGCAGTCCGAGCTGAAGGAGCCGCGCGCCGCGCTCGACGCGGCGGGCGCCATCACCAGCGTGGTGTCGCCCAAGGATGAGCAGGTCCACGGCTGGCATCACGGCCAATGGGGGAGCGAGGTGCGCGTCGACGTAGCCCTGGACCGCGCGCAGGCGAAGGACTTCGACGCGCTCCTGCTTCCCGGCGGCGTGATGAATCCCGACTCGCTCCGCATGCATCCGAAGGCCGTCGAGTTCGTGAAGGCCTTCTTCGACGCGGACAAGCCGGTGGCCGCGATCTGCCATGGCCCCTGGATGGTCATCGAAGCGGGAGTGGCCCGCGGCCGCCGCATCGCGGCATGGCCGTCGCTCAAGACTGATCTCCGCAACGCGGGCGCGGAATGGGTCGACGAGGAAGTGGTCGTCGACGGCAATCTCGTGACGAGCCGGAAGCCCGCCGATATCCCCGCGTTCAATCGAGCGATGCTCCAGCGTCTCGCACAGGGGCGTCGCCGCACTGACCAGGCGGCCTGAGCCGCCGGCCGGGAGGGAAGCATGGACACGACTCACACCTACAAGGCGCGGCACTGGAACCTCGCGGGGCTCAAGGGCATCTCGGACAAGACCCTCGAGACCCACTTCAAGCTTTACGAGGGCTACGTCACGGAGACGAACCGGCTCACCGGCCAGCTCGCGGAGATGCTGAGGGACGGCCACGTCGACCAGGAGGAGATGCCGGCCTACTCCGAGATCACCCGGCGGCTCGGCTTCGAGTACAACGGCATGGTTCTGCACGAGTACTACTTCGACAATCTGAAGCGCGGCGCCTCCGGGACGGCCGACCCCAAGTCCGCCTTCGCCAAGGCAGCCGCCGAGAGCTTCGGCTCCCTCGAGACGTGGAAGGCGGCCTTCGTCAGCGTGGGCAAGATGCGCGGCGTGGGCTGGGCCATCTGCTATCAGGACCCGCACACGGGGAGGCTGTCCAACCACTGGGTTTCCCTCCACGAAGTCGGCAACGTGGCAGGCTTCACGCCCATTCTCGTGATGGATGTGTGGGAGCACGCCTTCATCCTCGACTATGCGCCGTCGCAGCGCCCCAAGTACATCGATGCGTTTCTCGCCAACACGGACTGGGAGGCCGTCGATCACCGGCTCGTCACGCCCGACGCGCGCGCCGGCCGCTAACTACTCCGGCCCCACGCAGCGGAACTTGGCGAAGACGTAGGGATAGTGCGCCTGGTACCAGTTCCGGAAGCTCGGGCGCACTAGCTCTGCCGCCGTCGCCCACGAGGCTCCCTTGAGGACGAAGTGCTTGCCGTCGAAAAAATCGGCGGAGTAGCCGGCGTAGCCGGGAATCCACGCCTCGAAGCCGGGAAATCCGGCGAAGGGCGTGTCGGTCCATTCCCAGCCGTTGCCCACGAGCTCGTGCACGCCCCAGGCGCTCGTGCCTTCGGGCGACGAGCCGACGGGCGCCGGCGACCAGCACCGGAAGTCGAAGTTGCCATGGCGGTCGGCGGGGGCCGCCGCGCCCCACGGGTAGGGACGCTCGGCTCCCGACCGATCGCCGAACGCCGCGCGGTGGAACTCCGCCTCGGTGAGGATCCGGCTGCCTCGCCAGCGCGCATACGCGCGTGCCTCCGCCAGGCTCACGTAGACGGGCCACTGGGCGGTCTCCTCGAAGGGCAGGAGCTCGACGAGCCCGCTAAGGAATCGCTGGCCGTCCTGCTCCGTCCACGCGGCCGGCGTGGCAAGACCCTCACCGCGCGCCCAGTGCCAATCGTCGCCGGTCCAGAGCTCGCGGCGCTCGTAGCCGCGATCCTCCACGAAGGCGAGGAACTGCCCGTTGGTCACCGGCGTCTCGTCGATCGTGAAGCCAGGCACGACGACCTCGTGAGATGGCGACTCGTTGTCCCATCCGAAGCTGAGCTCGGCCAGGCCGGCGCCGAGGGTCACGGGGCCCGCGGGGACGTGCACCATGGCGGGCCGACGCCCGGACCCGCTAAGCACGGGTGGAAACCAGGCGGGACGCACCTTCAGCTCGAGATCGAGCCGCTGCATCATGTAGAGGAGCGTTTCCTGGTGCATCAGCTCGTGCTCGATGAGCATGGTGAAGACGCGCCCGCCGCGCGCCATCGGCTCCCGGTCCGCGCGCGCGGATACCGTCTCCACCGATTCCCGAAGGGCGGCACGCACCCGATCGCGATAGGCGAGGACCTCAGGGAGAGTAGGCCACGTATCGGGAACATCAGGGTGGGCATGGCAGCGTGTCGGATCATCCGCGTCGGGATCGATGCCACGCGAGAAGAGCTCGTCGAAGGCCGGATTCAGCGATGGGCGACCCAGCACGCCGCCGCCCACGTGGTTCCAGGCGAAGGCGGGCAGATGCCCTACATAGAAGATGAAGGGATGGCGAAGGGCAATGGGCTGCGCGAGGTAGCCCTCGGGCGCGAGCAGATCGAAGATGCGGTCCGTGCGTGCCCACACACTGTTGAGCCGTTCGATCGTCGTCTCGGCCATGTCGATCCTCCCATGGTTACCAGGCGACCAAACCCAAGGGTCGCAAGGATGAGCCCATCTGCCGCCTCGCCGCCGGGTGGGCGCCGACCTTCGGGCCGTCGCGGGCGGGGCTTGATCGTCACGCGGGAGCGGACTACCCTGACATCCCTCGGTCCGGTCTCGCATTGAGATGCACACTGTCTTCGAGGAGATGCGGCCATTCGCTACCGGGCTCGGAGGTATACGAACGAAGCAGAGAGACGGCGAACCTTGGAGGACGACGTGCGCCGCGGGCTCACGGCGTGTCCCAAGAGTCTGCCGCCGAAATATTTCTACGACACCACGGGGTCGAAGCTCTTCGAGGACATCACGGAGCAGCCCGAGTACTACTTGACGCGGACGGAGCACACGCTCCTTGGCGAGATCGCGCCCGCGCTCATGCGCGAGGTCGCCCCGCGCGATCTCATTGAGCTGGGCGCGGGCTCCGCCCTCAAGACGCGACGGCTGCTCGACGCCCGACACGATCAGGCCGTCCGCTACATCCCCATCGACGTTGACGAGAGCATGATCCAGGCGGCCGCCAATCGTCTCCTTGCCGACTATCCGCTACTCAGCGTGGAAGCCATCGTGGGCGACTTCGAGCATCACCTCCACCACGTGCCGGAACGCCTGGGCTCGCGCCTCGTGCTCTTCCTCGGCAGCACCATCGGCAATCTCGATCCGCTTCCCCGCCGTGCGCTGCTCTCACGGGTGCGCGCGCTCCTCGATTCCGGAGATCGTTTCCTCGTCGGCTTCGACCTCATCAAGGACGTGGAGCGGCTCGAAGCCGCCTACGACGACGCGAGCGGCGTAACCCGCGAGTTCAACCGCAACATCCTCGCCGTGGTCAACCGGGAGCTCGACGCGGATTTCCAGCCGGAGGCCTTTGCCCACGTCGCCTTCTACAACGAGTCGGCGTCTCGCGTGGAGATGCACCTCGTGCCAGACACGCCACAGGTGATTCACGTTCGCCGGCTGGGTCTGACGGTGCGCATCGCCGCCGGCGAGGGCATCTGGACGGAGAGCTGCTACAAGTTCACGCGCCCCTCCGTGGCGGCCATGCTCGAGGAAGAGGGGCTTCGGCTGGCCGCCTGGCACGTCGATCCAGGCCACAACTTCGCGCTCGCCCTGGCCGCGCCCGCCTGAGATGGGGCACGGCGCGTACACGCAGCCCACGCCGCGTCTCCTCTACGTCCACGACGATCTGAGCGCCGAGGTGGCAGAGCGTTTCGGCCCCGCCTCCCAGGCCGTCGCGCTCACCCGGGCGCTCTTCGACGCGGTGGGTCGGGACGGCGAGCGCGTGGTGATCCTGTGCCTGGCCGATCAGGTGGAGCGGATCGTCGCGCAGGGCGCCCACGCGCCGTTCGGTCTCGCCCTCAGCATCGGGCCCGCCGGCGAGCGTGTGGCGCGGACGCTCCACGCGCGCACGGGCTGGTTCCCGCGCCGGCGGGTACTCGGCCTCACCCGCGAGGAGGATGGGCGCGGCGGCTATCGTCTCGTCAGCACCACCGGAGCACCGCTCGGCGCGCAGCTCGCGGGTGTCGAGACGGCAGGATCGCTCGCGGTGGTGGACGACACGATCTTCTCGGGGCTCACTCTCGGCGGCGTGCTGCGTGCGCTGCCCCCCGCGCTGCTCGCGCGGACGCACGCCTTCTGTCTCCGCGGCGTCGCCGACTCTGCCGCCGCGGTGGCGAGGCTGTGCCCACTCACCGTGGGCGTGGCCGCCCCCGGCCGCATGCTCGAGGACGTGAGCTTCATCAATGCCAGCGGCCTCGTGGTCCGCGGGAGCATCCGCCGCGACGGCGGGTCGCCCCT
>DATGCY010000386.1:0-15825 GCA_035311385.1 Candidatus Methylomirabilota bacterium | reverse complement strand
GGCTGGCAGGGCCGCCCCGAGGCGCGCCGCATCCCGAAGCCGCCCAGTGCCTATCAGCGCCGTCTCTATTACGACAGCGTGGTGGGGAGCGAGAAGGCGCTCCGCTTCCTCCTCGATGAGGTGGGCGCCGATCGCGTGGTGCTCGGCAGCGATTGGCCCTTCGTGCCCTGGCATCCCTCGCCCGTGACCTGGGTGCAAGGCCTCCCGAGCCTGACCGCGGACGAGAAGGAGCGGATCCTCTGGCGCAATCTGGAGACGCTGCTCGGCCTCTGACGACCGGAGCGTGAGCCGATGTTGTATGCTGACGGCCCATGCGATTCGGTCTCTTCTTCCAGACGCCGGAAGCGCCCGGGCAGACGCATGCCGAACGCTACGCGGAGATGCTCGACGTCATCGCGCTCGCCGACTCGCTCGGCTTCGACGTGGCGTGGCTGGCCGAGCTGCACTTCGGGGGCGCCTTTTCCCTCCTCGCCAATCCCCTCATGGCCGTGCCCGTCATCGCCCAGCGCACGAAGCGCATCCGCATCGGCACTGCCGTGACCCTCCTGCCGTTGCACCACCCGCTGAGCTGTGCGGAGCAGGCCGCCACCGCCGATCTCCTCTCCGGTGGGCGCCTCGAGTTCGGTGTGGGACGCGGCTCCATCCCCTCGCAGTTCCACGGCTTCCGCATTCCCGTGGCGGAGAACCGCGCGCGCTTTGACGAAGCGCTTGAGATTATCCGCCTCGCATGGACGCGGGACCGTTTCAGCTATCACGGCCGGTTCTACCACATCGAGGAGCTCAGCGTGGTGCCCCGGCCCGTGCAGCGGCCGCATCCGCCTCTGCGCGTGGCCGTGCACAGCGAGGAGAGCTTTGCCCACATCGCGGACAGCGGCCTGCCCATCTACTCGGGCACCACCACCACGCCTCTGCCTCAGCTTCGCGAGTTTATGGGGGTCTACCGCCAGCGGCTCGCCGCAGCCGGCCATCCCTGGCAGGACGATCAGATGGCGCTCATGCTGCCCGTGCACGTGGGGCCGACGGGGGAGGCGGCGCGCCAGGCCATGCGCGGGGGCGTGCACAAGTACTACAAGAATCTCCAGACCATCTTCTCGCAGTTGCCCGCGTCCTATCGTGACCATCTGCCGCGGCTCCGCACCATCGAGGAGAACCTGACCAATCTGCCCTTCGAGAGGTTTTGCCGCGACCAGGCCGTGTTCGGCGACGCCGCGGAGGTAATCGACAAGTTGCAGGCGGTGCGGGACGAGTTCGGACTCTCCCAAATCATCTGCTGGTTCGATCAGGGGTCGATGCTGCCGCGCCCGGAGGTGGAACGAACCATGCGGCAGTTCGTCGACCACGTCATGCCCAAGCTCGCCTAGCCGGCGCGGGAGGATTCCCCATGGCTGCCTACGTGATCGTCGACATCGAGATCCACGACACCGCCCTCTACGACGAGTATCGGAAGCGCGTGCCTGCCACCATCGCCAAGTACGGCGGCAAGTTCCTCGTCCGCGGCGGGGGTTTCGAGCAACTCGAGGGCAGCTGGCATCCCACGCGGCTCGTCCTGCTCGAGTTTCCGAGCATGGAGCAGGCCAAGCGCTGGTACGACTCCGAA
This sequence comes from Candidatus Methylomirabilota bacterium, assembly GCA_035311385.1. Taxonomy (GTDB): domain Bacteria; phylum Methylomirabilota; class Methylomirabilia; order Rokubacteriales; family CSP1-6; genus AR37. The sequence goes on along the minus strand of DATGCY010000386.1, from coordinate 14,228 downwards.
GAGTACCGGGAGCCCAAGGCCATCCGCCTCAAGGCCTCGAAAGCCAATCTGATCATGGTCGAAGGCGCCTAGAGACGTGGGCCAGAGCCTCTCCGCGGCGGCCCTCGCCCGGTACGCGCGCGACGGCTACGTCTGTCCCGTGCCCGTTCTCTCCGCCGACGAGGCGCGGCAGTATCGCCTACGGCTGGAGCGCGCCGAGCGGGACCTCGGGGGACCCTTGCGCGGCGTCTATCGGATCAAGCCGCATCTGCTCTTCACGTGGCTCGCGGATCTCGTCCGCCACCCCGCCATCCTCGACGCGGTCGAGGACGTGCTGGGGCCGGATCTCCTCTGCTGGAACACCTCGTTCTTCACCAAGGAGGCGCGAAGCCCCGGCTTCGTGTCCTGGCACCAGGACGCCACGTATTGGGGTCTTTCCGAGCCCGACGTCCTCACCGCGTGGGTCGCTTTCACGGACAGCACCCCAGCCAACGGCAACATGCGGGTGATACCAGGCAGCCATCGCACCCCCGTACGCCACGTCGACACCTTCCATCCCGACAATCTCCTTTCCCGTGGTCAGGAAATCGCCGTGGAGGTCGACGAGAATCAGGCCGCGGACATCGTGCTCCGGGCGGGAGAGATGTCGCTGCACCACGTGCTCATCGTGCACGGCTCCGGGGCAAATCCATCTGCCGATCGACGCATCGGTTTCGCCATCCGCTATATCCCCACCCGGATCAGGCAGACGGGCGGACCGCGCGACAGCGCGACCCTGGTACGAGGCACCGACGCCTTCGGGCACTTCGAGCTGGAGCCGCGCCCCGACGCCGATCTCGATGCCGCCATGCTCGCCCTGCACGCCGAGATCAGCGACCGCCAGGCGAAGATCCTCTATCGTGGGACTACGAGGACGCGCTTCTGAGCGTCTGCTTTCGGAGACGTTGACGCGAAGACGGCCGCACGCCGCCTCGATCACGCCGGCGGCGCTAGCCTCCTCTGGCCGGTCAGTTCCGCTTCACGATCTCGCTGAGAGCGATGCGCAGGTTGCTTCGTGCGCTGCCCAGGTGCGGATGCACAGCGAGGGTGCGGCGGAAGAGCTGAGCGGCCTCCTCGAATTGTCCCAGCATGAGGTGGCAGAGCCCCTGGCCCGACAGGGCTCCAAAGTGATGGGGATTGCGCGCGAGGGTCTCCCGACAGTCCGCGATGGAGGCCGCGTAGTTCTCGGCCATGTAGCGGACGGTCGCCCGCTTGTTCCATCCCTCCGCGAAGGCGGGAGCCGTCGCGATGAGCCGGCTGAAAGCGGCGTCCGCCGCGTCCAGGTCGTGCCGTTCCATCGCCTCGATTCCCTCGCGGAGCATGCCGTCGAGCCGCGCATCGCCGGCGCGGTGCCACATCTGCCAGAGGGCCTCGGCCGCGCGCGCGGCCGCGATCGCATCGGCGCCGCGTAGAATGTCGAGCGCGTCCTGCTCGGTCATGGCTCTCGCCTCTCTTCGCTCGACGCGCAATTGACGCCTGCCGTGGCTTGGGGCAGGATCGGGTTCCGCGGACTCTACCGCGTCCGTCGTCGCGCCAGGCGGTCTTTATACGCCTTCGGCCTTCCCGAGCACAAGGGATCGACCACGCAAGAGGAGAGATGATCGTGCCCATGACGGAGGCGACCGTGCGCGTGGACTGCGAGGTCGCCCACGGTCCCCTCCGCCGGATCTGGACGAGCTTCGGTTACGACGAGATCAACTGGACGTACACGCCGACGGGAGCCCGCGCCCTCACGCTGATCGGGAGCTTCGCCGAGCAGCCGTACTACGTCCGGTCCCACTACGTCTTCAACAGCGGGATCGGCTGGTCCCTCCCTCATACCGGCGCGGGCAACGTGTACCATGAGGACGCCGCAGGCACGCCGTACTACGACTTCGCCATCGTGGACCAGGTATACGACGCCGTGGTGAACGCCGGCCTGCGCCCCCTCGTCGAGCTCGGCTTCACTCCGCGGGCCCTCGTGCCCGACGACGCGGAGGCGCGCTTCCGCTTCGAGCCGAGCCCCACCCAGTGGAGCCCGTACGAGGCAGGGCTCTGGTCCTTCCCGCCCAAGGACTACGCGAAGTGGGCAGGCCTCGTGCGCGCCCTCGTTGAGCACTGCGTCGCCCGCTACGGCGCCTCGCACGTGCGCGAGTGGCTCTGGGAGCTCTGGAACGAGCCCGACATCACCTACTGGCGTGGCACGCCGGAGGAGTTCTACGCGCTGTATGACGTGACGGCCGCCGCCGTGAAGGCCGCCTTCCCCGACGCAGCGGTGGGCGGCCCCGCCACCACCGGTGACCTCGGCCCGGGCCGGACGGGCAACGACTTCCTCCGCGGCTTCCTCACCCACTGCGCGAGCACGGCCGCCCCCCTCGATTTCGTGTCGTTTCACACCAAGGGCGCGCGCTTCATACCCTGGCGCGTCTACGGACCTCTCGGCGGTCCCCCCCCGCAGCGGCAATCGCCCTCGAGTCTCAAGATGCTCCGCGAGGTGCGGGCGGCTCTCCGCGTGGTGGCCGGGCATCCGCAGTTCCGCGACCTGCCGTGCATCGTGGACGAGTGCGATGCCTCCGTCCCCGCGCACTGGGGCTTCTACGACAACGCCAACTTCGCCTATCGCAACACCGCCTACTTCGCCGTCTTCCAGTGCAAGCTCATGAAGAAGCTCCTCGACCTGAGCTCGGTGAGCGACGCCCACGTGGATCAGGCGACCACCTGGAGCTTCTACTTCGAGGGCGAGCGCTTCTTCGAGGGTACGCGGAGTCTCTTCACCGCCCAGGGCGTGGAGAAGCCCGTGCTCAACGCCTATCGCATGCTCGCCCGGCTGGGAGCGACTCAGGTCGCGGCCGCCTCGAGTCACGCGTGGCCCCTCGACCATCTCGACGAGGGCCTGGAGAGCATGCCCGAGGAGATCGACGCCCTCGCCACCCTCGATGGCGCCGAGCGGCTCTGCGTGCTCGTGTGGCGGCATGCGGACGATCAGTACGCCATGGGCGAGGTGGAGGCAGAGGTGACCGTGCGCGCGGAGCATCTGCCCTTCGAAAGTCCGCGCGTACGCGTCCGTCACTGGCGCATCGATGCGCTGCACAGCAACAGCCACACGGCGTGGGTCTGGCAAGGCTCGCCCCAGGATCCGACGGAACTGCAGCTCCGCGCCATCAAGGAGCGGCAAGGGCTCGAGCTGCTGGAGTCCGATCGGGACGAGCCAATCGAGGCGGGCGCGCTTGAGCTGCGCATCCATCTCCCCCTGCCCGCGGTGTCGCTGCTCGAGATCACGCCCTGGTCGTGAGCCGCCGCGTCGCGAGGTGTCGAGGCCTCGCTCCACTACGTCTTCGGCCGAGCGCTAGCGGCAGTGGGGCAGCACGCGGTCGCCGAAGAGCTTGATGGCGTCCATGATCTTCGAGTGGGGCGGGCCGCCGGAGTGCGCGTGGCGGAGACGGAGGAGGAAGTAGTCCGCGCCCGTGGCATCGCTCCAGCGGTTGAACTCGCGCACGCACAACTCGGGATCGCCCACGATGAGCCGATCCGGCGCGAGGTTGGCGAGGGTGAACGCCGTGTCCGCGGGAATGCTGCGGAACTCCGCGAGGCGGTTCTGCCAGTAGTACTGGTACGCCGTCATCACCTCGGGCCCGTACACAGCCTCCGCCTCCGCACGAGTGGGGGCAACCCACGCATCGCGCATGAGCACGACTCGCGGCGTGCGCCCGGCCTGCCGGGCCGCCTCCCGGTACGCGTCGACCTGCTGCATCACGTTCTGGAGGCTCGTGCTCGGCGTGGCCACGAAGGCGTCGGCCAGAGCGCCCGCCCGCCGCACCGCCGCGGGCACGCTGGCCCCGATCCAGAGCGGGGGCGACGGCTGCTGGAACGGACGCGGGCGGATCTGCACGTCCTCGAGGGTGTAGTGCTTGCCGTGATGGGAGAAGGTCTCGCCCGTCCAGCACTTGCGCAAGATCTCCACGCTCTCCTCGAAGAGCGTCACGCGATGCTCCATGGGCACATTGAAAGCGCGGAAGTCGGCGGGCTGGTAGCCGATGCCCACCCCCAGAATGATGCGGCCCTTGGAGACCAGGTCGAGGGTGATCACGTCCTCCGCCACGCGCACGGGGTGGTGCAAGGGCAGGAGGACGACCGATGTCCCCACCTTGAGGCGGCGCGTGTGGGCGGCTACCGCGGTGGCCACGATGAGCGGGGAGGGGAGGAAGCCGTCCTTGTCTTGATGATGCTCGCCGAAGAAGCAGGAATCGAAGCCGGCGTCTTCGGCCAGACGCGCCTCGGCGATCACCTCGTCGATGGCACGATCGAGATGCTCGCCGCGGGGCGGGTTGGCGATGGAGCTGTAGAGGCCGAATTTCATGAGAGGGCTCCTTTGGCTCGAGGGTCCGGCAAGCCTAACGCGGATGGCCGGTCTCCGCCATGACGGGAGAGCGGGTATACGATGTGAGACGGCGCGAGCATGAGGAAGGGGCTGGCGGTTGAGCCGGCACGGGCGAGGCATGGCGAAGCGGTTCAAGGTGGGCGATCACGTCAGCTGGAACTCGGAGGCCGGCCGCGTGGCGGGGCGAATCATCAAGGTCCACACGCGCAACGTGCGGTACAAAGGCTATCTGCACCATGCGAGCGCAGACGAACCGCAGTATGCCATCCGGAGCGACAAGACCGACCACGTGGCCCTGCACAAGGGCCGAGCCCTGACGCGACTTCGCCGCTGACCTCATCATTGAAGACGGCGGCCTCGTGGGCTAGGATGGGGCGCCCATTCAGCCCATGGAGGAACCTATGCGCCGTTTCCTGCTCGCTCTCGTCGTGGTGGCGGCCCTGCCGCTGCTCGCCATCGCCCTCTACCGGCCCGCGCCCGCTGCCAACGTCCAGGAGGTGCTCATCGGCGAGCTCCTGCCGCTGACGGGCAACTTCGCGAGCCTCGGCCAGCAGTATCTCTGGGCCGGACAAACGGTCGAGGACATCGTCAACAACGACTATCCCGATCTCGCCGTGCCCCTCGGTCCCGGCAAGGGCTTCCCCGGGCTGGGCGGGGCCAAGATGACCCTCGTGGTGCGCGACGATCAGAGCCGCGGTGATCTGGCGCGCACCCTGGTCGAGCAGCTCATCACCGTGAACAAGGTCCACTTCCTGAACGGTGAGGGCACAAGCGGCACCACCTCGATCATTCAGCCCGTGGTCGAAGGCTACGGCATCCCCATGGCCTGCCATCCGTGCGCCTCCCCCACTCTGACCGAGAAGGGCTTCAAGTGGTTCTGGCGCACGGGTCCCAACGACAAGACCATGGTGGCGAGCGTCTTCTCCTTCCTCCGCGAGTGGCGCGAGCACGGGGGGCCGAGCGATCTCAAGAGCATGGCTCTCCTCACCTGCGACAACCTCTTCTGCCAGGACAACCGGAAGATTGCCACCGAGCTGGCCGCGTCGGCCGGCTACCAGATTGTGCTCGACCTGACGACCAAGACCGGCGCCACCACCCTCGCCTCCGAGGTGCAGCGCCTGCAGGCGGCCAATCCCGACGTGCTCTTCCTCGTACAGTACCCGCCGGAGACGGCGGTGTTCCAGGGCGACGCCAAGCGCGCGGGCTGGATGCCCAAGGTCATCGCCACCAGCAACGGCGCCTATTCCGACCAGACGTGGCTCGAGGCGCAGAAGAAGACCAACGGCGGAGTGGGGTTCCTCGGCCGCGATCCGACGGCCATCGACCTCGTGCAGGATCGGCCGAGCTGGAAGAAGGTGAACGACATCTACAAGAAGTACAGCCGGGGCCAGAACATGGGCGAGCTCGCCATGCGCGAGATCACCGGTCTCCTGTGGATGGCCGACACCATCAATCGCGCGAAGTCCGTGGAACCGGCGGCCATCGCCAAGGCTGCGGAAGAGACGAACATGACGCCGGCGCAGCTCATCATCGACTACAAGGGAGTCAAGTTCGACAAGAACCACCAGAACGAGCTGGCCACGGGCGTGGTGACCCAGGTCGGATGGGACGGCGAGAAGCACACCATCTGGCCGTGGGAGCTCGCGAAGCGCGCCAACTTCAGGATCATCTACCCGATGCCGAGCTGGCAGGAGCGGGACAGCAAGCCCAAGCCCGCGAGCTGATCGCCCGCGCGTGACGCTTCTCCTCCAGGCCGTCGCCAACGGGCTCCTGATGGGGTTTCTCTACGCCCTCGTGGCGGTGGGGTTGACCATCATCTGGGGCCTGATGGAGATGATCAACTTCGCCCACGGCGAGTTCCTCATGCTCGGCATGTTCGGGGCGTGGGGGCTCTCCGTGGCCTTCGGCCTCGATCCCCTCGTGTCCATCCTGCCCGTCGGCCTCGTCATGTACGGACTCGGCGTGCTCGTCTATCGCCTGCTCATGCGCCGCGTGCAGCGCGGGGATCCCTTCACCCAGATTTTCGCCACGGTGGGGCTCCTCTTCCTGCTCCAGAACTCCGCGGTGGCTGCCTTCACCAGCGACTATCAGTACCTGACCAACACGCTGCTCACGCGGCTGAGCGGGGCCAAGGTCCAGCTTCTCGGAATCAATCTGGGCATCCCGCTCCTCATCGGCGCCCTCCTCGCTCTCGTGCTGTTCCTTTTGCTCTACCTTCTGATCGATCGCACGGAGTTCGGCCTCGCCCTGCAGGCCACGGCCGAGGACCGCGAGGCGGCCATGCTGGTGGGCATCCGGCCGCAGAAGATGTTCGCGGTGGCGTGGGGGCTGGGGGCGGCCCTGGTCGCCGTGGCCGGCTGCATCCTTGCCAACTTCTTCGCCATCTATCCGCAGGTGGGCTTCCCATTCACCGTGCTCGCCTACGCCATCGTTGCCCTCGGCGGCTTCGGCTCCATTCTCGGGACACTGCTCGCCGCCCTCGTGGTGGGCGTGGTGCAGAGCGTGACCACCGTGTATCTCCCCCCCGCCTTCAAGGACGCCTTCGTCTTCGCCTCCTATATCCTCATCGGGCTGTTCCGACCTCAGGGACTCTTTGGACGGTTCTAGCCGTCGGCTCGGCCCGCGAGTCGCCCTAGGCGTCCTCCTGCTCCTGGCCGTTGTCTATCCCATCCCCCTCCAGTTCTCCGGCTACACCTATTTCCAGACGGTGGGCTTCCTCGTCCTGCTGAACGCCATGCTCGGCATTGGCTGGAACGTCATCGGCGGGTGGACGGGGCAGTTCGACTTCGGCCCCCAGGTCTTCTTCGCCGTGGGCGCCTACACGGCCGCGCTTCTCCTCATCCACTTCGGGCTCAACCCCTGGCTCGGCATGCTCGCCGGTGTGCTGGGAGCGATGCTGCTCTGCGCCCTCGTCACCTACCCGCTCACGCGACTCCGCGGACACTACTTTGCCATCTCCACCGTGGCCATCTGGATGATCGCCCAACCCATCGGCGCCACCTGGGAGCTGATCAACGGCAGCCGCGGCCTCTTCATTCCCGTGCAGACGGGACACGGCCCCCTGCGCTCGCTCGCCGAGCTGCAGTTCGCGGGACGGACCAAGGCTCTCGGCTACTACTACGTCGCCCTCGGCCTCTTCGTGCTCGTGCTCGTGGTCGCCCACCTGGTGGAGCGCTCTAAGCTCGGCTTCTACTTCCGTGCCATTCGCGACGATCAGGAAGGCGCGGAGGGCATCGGGATCAACAGCCGTCTCTACAAGGTGATCGCCCGCAGCATCACGGCAGGGGTGTACGCGGTGGGTGGCGTGCTCTACGGCTTCTGGGCCCTCGCCGTCTTCCCCGAGCAGGCGCTCGATCTGAACTGGAGCACGCTGCCTATGATGGCCACCGTGGTGGGCGGCATCGGACGGCTGTGGGGTCCCGTGCTGGGCGCCTTCATCCTCATTCCCATCTCGCAGCTGATGAGCACCACCCTGGGCACGGGGCCGCTGGCCGGGCGCGGCATCGACCTCATCGTGTACGGCATCATCATCATCTTGATCGCCGCGCTGCGACCCACCGGCCTGCTCTCCCTGCCGTGGCGCCGCTGGTTCGGTTGGGCCGCCTGACCGTGCCGCCGCTCCTCGATCTCGCTTCCGTCACCAAGCGCTTCGGTGGCCTCGTGGCCAACAAGGACGTGTCCTTCGCCATCGAGGAGCACGACATCGTCGGCCTCATCGGCCCCAACGGCGCCGGCAAGACCACACTCTTCAATTGCATCACCGGCTTCATGCATCCGGAGGAGGGGCGCATCCGCTTCGCGGGGGTGGACATCACGCAGGCGAGACCGGAGCGCATCTGTGGTCACGGCGTGGCGCGCACCTGGCAGCTCGTGCGCACCTTCGGACGCATGACGGTGATGGAAAACATCATCTCCGGCGCGCTCAAGCGCACCAATCGCGTGCGGGAAGCCCGGATCCGCGCCGCGCGGCTTCTCGAGTTCACCGGGCTCGCCGCGCGCGCGGAGCTGCCCGCGGCCAACCTCACCCTCGCCGACAAGAAGCGGCTGGAGATCGCCCGTGCCCTGGCCACCGAGCCGCGGCTGCTCCTCCTGGACGAGGCGATGTCCGGCCTCACCCCGGCGGAGACGGCGGACGCGGTCACCCTCGTGCGGCGCATCCATGCCGAGCTGCGCGTGGCAATCTGCGTGGTCGAGCACGTCATGGAGGTGGTGATGCCACTGTCGCGGCGCGTGGTGGTGCTGGAGTACGGCCAGAAGATCGCCGACGGCCCGCCCGAGGAGATCGCGCGCAACGAGCAGGTCATCACCGCGTATCTGGGGGAACGCCGCCGTGGCCGTGCCTGATCGCCATGGCGCAACGGCCACCGCGCCGCTCCTCGAAGTGCGCGGACTCGAGGTCGCCTACGGGGCGGGGGTCCTCGCGCTCCAGGGCGCCTCCCTCGAGGTGCGACCCGGCGAGATCGTGGCTCTGGTGGGAGCGAACGGCGCGGGCAAGACCACGCTCCTCAAGGCCATCGCCGGTCTCGTCGCCGCGCGGGCGGGGGAAATCCGCTTCGACGGACGGCCGCTAGGCAGCCTCGGTCCGCCGGACCGTGTGAAGCTCGGTCTCGCTCTCGTGCCCGAAGGACGGCGCCTCTTCAGCCGCCTCACCGTGGCGGAGAACCTCCAGCTCGGTACCTTCACCAACACCGATGCCGCGCATCGCCGCGAGATGCTCGAGCGGATCTATGCGCTCTTTCCCGTGTTGCGCGAGCGTGCCCGGCAGCGCGCGGGCACGCTCAGCGGCGGGGAGGGGCAGATGCTCGCCATCGCCCGCGCCCTCATGTCGCGCCCGCGCTTCCTGATGCTCGACGAACCCAGCCTCGGCATCATGCCGCGCCTCGTGGACTCCGTGATGGAATCGCTGGGGCGGCTCCACGCCGCGGAGGGCCTGACCATGTTCCTCGTAGAGCAGAACGTGCCGGCCGCCCTCGAGCTGGCCACCCGTGGCTACGTGCTCCAAACAGGACGCGTGGTCCTCCAGGGGAGCAGCGGCGAGCTCCTGGCCAGCGAGCTCGTGCGAAAGGCCTACCTCGGCATCTGAAGCGCGGTGCTAGCTCAGACGATTCACGAGTACACGGAGCGCGAGGCGGGCGGAGCCTGTCGTCGGGGACGGGGGACTGCTCAGCTCGCCTGCTCCATCGCTTGGCCACCCGATTCACGAGTGCCGCACGGACGATTTGGGCGGGTGGCGTCGGGGGAGGGGAGCGCTCCGGCGGAGTGGGTGACGCAGCTGGAGCGCTCCCCTCCCCCGACGACGGGCCCCGCCCCGCCTCACGCTCCGAGGGTTCGTGAATGGCCGAGGCTAACGTCGGCGCTCGAGGTTCAGGTCGATCTTCTTCAGGCGCTGGAGATCAGAGCCGAGCCGCGCCGCTTCCATCTTGAGGCGAACCAGCTCGGCCTCCCGCACGTGCAGCTCGCCGTCCCGCGCCTCGAGCTCGACCTCGCGCGTGGCAAGGACGTCGAGGGCGGTGCACCACGCGAGAGCATCCCTGTCCCAGTCTCCCGATGGATATTCCTTGAGCAGTCGCTCGAAGGCGAGTTGGGCGAGGCGGTAGTCGCGGAATCCGGTGGAGGGGTCGGTGTAGAGCTTGGCCAGATTGAACTGCGCCCGGGCGTGCGTGGCATCGCGCTCGGGCCCGGAGGCGATGAGGACGTAGAGGTCACGCGCGACCTGCGGCTCGCCCTGCCGGAGTAGATCGTCTGCGTGGGCGAGGACGGATTCGGACGGCACGGGCCCCGGCCGGCTCGCCTCGGGCGCGGCGCCGAACCACCCCGCGGTCGTGGCGCAGCCCGCGCTCAGCAGGCTCAGCCCGAGAACGACGGCGAGCCCTCTCAGGCGTGTGAGGCGATCTTGGGAAGTCGGACGGTGACGCATGTGCCTTTTCCTTCCTCGCTGTCCATGGCGATGGTGCCGCCGTGTGCTGAAACCAGTTCCTTGACGATGGCGAGGCCGAGCCCCGAGCCGTTCCGGCCGCGGTGCGCCTGCTGATACGGCTCGAAGATGCGAGCGGCGTCCCGAGCGGGAATGCCGGGACCGTCGTCGCGCACGGCCAGCTCGAGATGGGCGTCGGCGTCGGCGACCTGTACCCGCACTGTGCCGCCCGTCGGGGTGAACTTGATGGCGTTGCCGACGAGATTCAGCACGACCTGGGTCAGAGCGTCCTCGTCAGCGGAGAGGATGAACTCCCGGCCCGTGGCCTCCGACTCGAGGCGCAGGCCCTGCTGCTCGGCCTGGGCGCCGAGCACGTCGAGGGCGCGGGCCACGATCTTGTCGAGGTCCACGGGCTGGCGCTCGAGAGGGAACACGCCGGCGCGCAGCCGGTTCAGGTCGAGGATGCGCGTGACCAGCCCGAGGAGGCGATCCACGCTGTCGTCGATCGACTCGACCCAGTGCCGTCCCTTGACGTCGAGCGCATTTTGGCGCAGCAGGAGCTGCGCGGAGGCGCGGATGGCCGTGAGGGGATTGCGGAGCTCGTGGGAGATCTGGGAGAAGAACTGCTGCTTGTGCTCCTCCACTTCCCTGAGCTCCACGGCCATGTGGTTGAAGGCCCGCGTCAGGTCGCCGATCTCGTCCTCCGTGCGAATGCTCAGCGGCTCACGGAAGCTGCCGTCGGCGACGCGGCCGGTGGCCGCGGAGAGCTGGCGTATGGAACGGGTCAGCCGGAAGGCCACGAAGCCCGACGCGCAGACGGCGGCGAGGAGGCTGGCCCCCAGGGCGACGAGCACGGTGGTCCAGGTGCGTGTCTCGAGCTCGCGCACGGCGAGTTGCTGGCGGCCAACCTCCGCCGAGGTCAGGCCCGCGAGCTTGCCCATGGCCTGATCGAACTTGTCGATGGCCTCGCGCGCCGGTCCCTCGGAGATCTCCGTGGCCCGCGCCACTTGTCTCTTGCCGACGAGAGCGCGCTCGCGCTCCACGAAGTCTTGATAGCTGGCCAGCGCGGCCACCGCCTCGTGGTGGCTCGCGCGCTCCGCGTTGGAGCCGAGAAGGCTCTCGAGGCGGGCGAGCTCGATGGCGGCGCGTGACGTGCGCTCCGTGAGGAGATCGCCGTAGGCGCGATCCCGCAGTACCAGGTAGCGAGCCTCGAGGCGGAGGAGCCGCGGCACCACTTCCTGAAGGGCGACCTCGAGCTGGAGCGCGGGGAGGGAACGCTCCGTGATGTTGCGGTGGGCGCTCACGAGGTCATCGACGGCGCGCAGGCTCCACGCCGCCACGCCCACCAAGGCGAGGATGACCAGGGTGGTCGCGGCGAAGATCTTCGTGGCTAGGCGCATATCCGTCCTCGCGATTCGATCCAGTGGGCGCCAGGGCGCCACGCGGGAAATGAGCAAGCCCTGAGCCAGTGTCCCGGGCAGGGAAATCAGGGAGTTGGCCAGCAGCTCCTGAGAGGAGGTTTCCCAGGAGCGTCAGCTCCTGCCGGAAATGGGAAGTCCGTCGCCCCACGTACAATGAGGTCGACCATGATCACCCGGACCGAGCGTGCGAGCCGAGCCGTCGAGCTGGCGGCGGCGCTGCTGCGAGAAGCGCAGGCGCAGGAGACGGCGGACGAGAAGGCGCAGGCCCGCCGCCTGGCCCGCATGATGGAGGATCCGCGCGGCAAGGAGCTCACCATCGCGCTGATCGATCAGGCCTTCCGCAGCCGTCGACCCGCGCGCATCGCCGACCAGCTCGGCTATCTCCTCGAGCGCTACGGCACGCCGCAGTTCATGCAGTGGTGGGAGCGGGTGGCGCTGCTGCTGGGCGGCGTGATGGGTCAGTATCTGCCGAGCGTGATCGTGCCACCCATCGTGGCGCGTCTACGCCACGAGACAGAGTCGCTCATCCTCCCCGGCGAGGAGGGTGAGCTCCTACGCTATCTCGTGGAGCGCCGAGCCACCGGCGTTCGCCTCAATCTCAACCTGCTCGGCGAGGCAATCCTGGGCGAGGGGGAGGCGGCGCGACGGCTGGAGGCCTATCTCGCCCTCCTCGCGCGCGAGGAGGTGGAGTACATCTCTGTCAAGGTCTCGTCGGTCTTCAGCCAGATCAACCTCGTGGCCTTTCGTCACGCCGTGGAGCGTGTCAAGGATCGGCTCCGCGTGCTCTACGGTCAGGCTCTGCGTCATCAGTACCGGCGTCCCGACGGGCAGCGGGTACCCAAGTTCATCAACCTCGACATGGAGGAGCATCGCGACCTCGACCTCACCGTGACGGCCTTCCGCGAGGTGCTCGACGAGCGTGAGTTCCTTGTCTTGCCCGCTGGCGTGGTCCTCCAGGCCTACCTGCCCGAGTCGTATCGCGTGCAGCGCGCCCTCACGGAGTGGGCGGTGGCGCGATGCGGGCGGGGCGGAGCGCCCATCAAGCTGCGCATCGTCAAGGGCGCCAACCTCGCCATGGAGCGGATCGACGCGGCGGGGCACGGCTGGCCCCAGGCGCCCTACACCACCAAGATCGAGGTGGACGCGAACTTCAAGCGCATGGTCGAGTACGGCTGTCGCGCCGAGCACGCGCGGGCCGTGCACCTGGGCATCGCCACCCATAACCTCTTCGACGTGGCCAACGGCCTCCTCCTGCGGGCGGAGCATGGCGTGGAAGCCGTCGTCGAGTTCGAGATGCTGGAAGGCATGGCCAATCACCAGGCCCGCGCGGTGCAGGCGCGGGCCGGTGGGCTCCTCCTCTATGCCCCGGTGGTGCGGGCCGAGGACTTCCATAGCGCCATCGCCTATCTCGTGCGGCGCCTCGACGAGAACACCGCACCGGACAACTTCCTGCGCCACGTCTTCGGCCTCGAGGAGGGCTCGGCGGACTGGCGCCGTGAGCGCGACCGCTTCCTCTCCGCCTTCGAGCGCATCGAGGGTCTGTCCGATGCGCCCCGCCAGCCGCAAGATCGCGCCGTCGAGGCGCGGTCGCCGGAGGAGCCCTCCGCCGAGGGTACCTTCGTGAACGAGCCCGACACGGACTGGTCCGTGGCCGCCAATCGCTCCTGGATCGACGCGGTCATCGCACGCTGGCGTGTGCGGCCGGCCGAGACCATTCCCCTCCAGATCGCCGGGGCCCTCGTCACGGGGGCGCAGGAAACGGCCGTGCGGGACCGCTCCCGGCCGGAGCGCATCGCCTATCGCCACGCGCTCGCCGGCCGGGAGCAGGTGAGCCGCGCCCTTGATGCGGCCCATGCCGCTCAGCCCCTATGGGCGGCCCGCCCCGTCGCGGAGCGCCGAGCCGTTCTGGACCAGGCGGCGCGGGTGCTTGCCACGCGCCGTGGCGATCTCATCGGCGCCATGATCGTCGACGGCGCCAAGACGGTGGCCGAGGCGGATCCCGAGGTCTCCGAGGCCGTCGACTTCGCCCGTTACTACCCGCGGGCACTGGAGGAGACTCGGGCCGAGCTCGAGGGGGCAGAGATGGATCCCCTCGGCGTGGTCGTGGTGGCGCCGCCGTGGAATTTCCCTCTGTCCATTCCAGCGAGCGGCGTCCTCGCCGCCCTCACCGCCGGCAATGCCGTGCTGCTCAAGCCCGCCCCAGAGGCGGTGCTGGTGGGGTGGCAGCTGGCGCAGGCCCTGTGGGATGCCGGCGTACCGATGGAGGCGCTCCAGTTCGTTCCGTGCCCCGACGATGACGTGGGACAGAGTCTCGTCACCGATCCACGGGTGAATGCCGTGATTCTCACCGGCTCCGCGGAAACCGCGCGTCGCTTCCTCGCCTGGCGCCCGGGGCTGCGGCTCTTTGCGGAGACGAGCGGCAAGAACGCGATGATCGTGACGGCGCTGGCCGATCGCGACCAGGCCATCCGCGATCTCGTCCGCTCCGCCTTCGGCCACAATGGCCAGAAGTGCTCGG
>DATGCY010000385.1:0-25033 GCA_035311385.1 Candidatus Methylomirabilota bacterium | reverse complement strand
GATATCCTGGTCCCTCCGTCCGATCCGAGGCATCCCATCTGGTGGGTCTTGCCGTCCGGGCTTCCCGACAAGCCATTCATCGGCCTGGCCGAAAAGGTCGATGCCTATTGTCAGGTTCCCAGCAACCAGCGCGAGACGTTGCTGCGCGCCTTCCTGTCCCAGAGCGTCCACAACGAGGGATGGCCCTGGCTCGGCGCCTCCACGTTCAAGAAGGAATCCGCATCGTGGAAGAACTTCCTCGGCGGTAAGGAGACGTCGCTGAGCTGCCCCGACTACCTGGCGAATCCCGAGCTGACGAGGCAGGCCATCGTGTACGGGTACTATCTCGGCACCGAGGCGCTCCGGGTTCGCCTGGGGCGATCCGCCAGCACCCCGACTGTGTGGCCTCCATCTCCGTTGGGGCCCCAGGACGTGAGAGTAGACGTGGATCGGCGCTGTCAGCAGGACAAGGGAGGCACCGTGCGGGTCATACTCTCGCAGTCCACCGCCGAGCTGTCCGGCCGGAAGCCTTAGGCCATCGCCCAAGCTTCTCGGCCGGCCCGCCGCTACTCCTAAGCCGGGCTCCCGACGGATGACGAGCTAGCTTCGCGCGCGGGCCGCCTTCCGCTTTGTCCGCCGTGCCTGCGCGCCCTTCTGGGCCGACGAAGTCTTTTTCATGCCGTGCGATGCGCTCAGGTGACGCGCCAGGGGTAGGCGATGGGCGAAGCGACGATCGCACTTCGGGCACTTGATGACCTTCCGGCCCGGGATGCGCAGTGCTTCCCCCGCGGACCCGCTCGACCCCTGTCCATTGCCGGAGGGCCTCAGCGTGTAGCCGATGCCATGAAGCATCGTGCTGAGGTCCTTGATGAGTTGCCGCTGCCGATGCGCGAGCTGTTGCTCCTTCCGCTGCAGGGCCTGCCGATCACGGGCCAAGGCGCCGAGCGTTTTGACGAGCCGATCGACCATAGGACTGGTCCTCCGTTGTGGTTGCTGTATGCGGCACAGTGTACCCACACGGAGCCCGTGCTCACAACCAAATTGACATGATCACCACTGCGTCAGTTGTTCCCAGCTGTCTCGTGACAGACGTCTATCACTGCGCACACCGTGACAATCGCGCAGACAGTGCGCACCGAATCCGAGAGCGATCGCCCCCCTACTTGCTCTTGGTGAGGAAGTCGTCGCGCCGGTTCCGCGCCCAGCAGCTCTCGTTGTGCTCGGTGCACACTGGTCGTTCCTTCCCAAAGGACACCGTGGTCATTCGATCCGCGGCGATGCCCTTGGACACCAAATAGCTCATGGCCGCCTTGGCGCGGCGCTCGCCGAGCGCCAAGTTGTACTCGGCGGTGCCGCGCTCGTCAGTGTTGCCTTCGATCCGCACGAGCTGGTTCGGATTTGCCTTGAGCCAGGCCGCGCTGGCGTCGAGCGTTTTTGCGTCACCCGGCCGAATCAGGCTCTTGTCGAAGTCGAAATACACCGCCTTGAGAGCAGGGTTCGGCTGGTAGTCCGCGGGAGGGGCGGGAGCCGGGGTCGGAGGCGCCGGAGTGGCCACGGGCGGAGGTGGGGCGGGCGTCGGCGCGGGCGGTGGAGGGGCGGGAGTGGGGGCAGCGGGGGGCGGGGCCGCCACCTGTGTCATCGCCGGACGCTTCGGACATCCTGTCAGCAGGAGCGCCAGTCCGAGGAAGATGAACACGGTAACGTGCGGGCGCGACCGACGGTGCATGGAGAGCCTCCTCTCGGTTCTCGGTGACCTCACCAGGCTTCGACCCCGACAGTTCTAACCTCTGACGCGCCGCATGTCCAGCCTCCTCGCCGCCGCGGGGACCAGCCGCCGATCCCCGAACGTCCGTCCTCAGTCGCACATGAGGTGAATGCGGGGGCGCACGTCCTCCTCGGGTGTGGACTCCCAGTAGCGCAAGAGGATGGCGTAGACCATGAGGCCGGTCTCGCCTTCGCCCAGGAGCAGATAGCGGAACGCCTGACGCATCTGGTTCCGTCGGCTGAGGCCGAGAAAAATGCTGATGGGATCGGTCATCTCGCTGAGGTAGGCGAGGGTGTTCGCGATGGCGATGGCCCCGTGGATCTCCGCGACGTAGTGGCGCCCTTCCCGTCGCACCTCGACCTCGAGGGGAGCCACGAACTCGCTCCGGTTGTCGAGCAGATTCACGTGCACGAAGGCCAGCGGCTCCTCCACGTTGTAGAAGCGGCGGATGTCCTCCGCCTTTCGCTGGCGCTCGGCGAGGGAGCTCGTCTTCACGGGGACCATGTGCACCTTCTTCCCCACCAGGAGCGGGCCCAGCTCGGCCGAGGCGCGGTCGGTGAAATAGCCGTAGGGGACGCGGAGCTCCGTAGAGCGCATGTATCGGCTGAGCGCGCTCAAGGAGAGGAGGACGAAGATGAAGATGGTGGCGATGATCACCCCGTCCGGCCGCGCGATGCAGTTGTCGATCAGGGTGTAGAGAAACACCGCGACCATGAGCGCGAAGTACACGGAGAGCGGCCAGCGACGCTCCTGCCACAGGGCGAGGGTGACGGCAAAGGCCGCGGACAGGATGAGGACGAGGACACCCGTGGCGTACGCTCCGCTCTGCGCCTCTACGCTCGCGCGGAAGATGAGGGTCACGATGACGTTGCCCACGAGCAGGACGAGCACGAGCGGTCGTGTGTGCGCGGCCCAGGTGGGCGCCATGCCGAAGCGCGGGAGGTAGCGCGGCAGGAGGTTGAGGAGGCCCGCCATGGCCGAGGCACCCGCTAGCCAGAGGATCAGGATGGTCGAGATGTCGTACACGGAGGCGAGCGACGCGGGGAAGAACTCGTGGGCGAGGTAGGCCAGGGCGCGCCCGCTCGCCGGCCCCTCGAGCCGGTACGCGTCGGGGGAGATCAGCAGCGTGGTGACCACGCTCGACCCGATGAGCATCACGCTCATGATCGCGGCCGCGGCCAGGAGGAGCTTCCGGGTATTGGCGATGCGCCCGAGGGGAGCCGGGCCGCCCCGGCCGGTCCGGCGATCACCCGGCCCGCCGTCGATGAGGGGCATCACGCTCACGCCCGTTTCGAAGCCGCTCAGGCCGAGGGCCAGCACGGGGAAGACCACGAGGGCGCCCAAGGCGATGCTGCCGTGGCTTCCCCGGCTCTCCAGGGCGAGATGCCATTTCGTCCAGACCTCGGGCCGGAGGAAGGTTTCGATCATCCCGCGGACCAGCACCACGAGGGTGAGGAGGAGATAGGGGACGGCCACGAGCATGGCGGCCCCGATGGCCTCGCGGAAGCCGGCGAGGAAGACGACAGCGAGGAGGGCCAAGAGCAGCAGGGAGACGCCGATCTGGTGGTCGCCGATGAACGGATGGAGGAGGGGATTCTCTACGGCGTGCTTGGCGGCGTCAGCCGCGGACAGGGTCATGGTGATGACGAAGTCGGTTGCCGCGAACCCCAGGAGGGCGAGCACGAGCAGCTTGCCGTTCCATCCCGGCAGCAGATTCTCGAGCATGGCGATGGAGCCCTGGCCGGCGTAGGAGCGGCGGGCGACCTGAGCGTAAATGGGCAGAGCCCCGAGCAGCGTGACGAGCACGAGGACGCCGGTCGCGAACGGCGCGAGGATACCCGCCGCGATGAGGGCGATGCCCGGCTGATAGCCGAGAGTCGAGAAGTAGTCGACGCCCGTGAGCCAGATCACGCGATGCCAGGGATGATGCTCCTCGTGAATGGCCTCGCCGGGCCGACGACCGTCCGCGGATCCGCCGACCAACCAGCGGGCCAGCCAGAACTTGGAGGGTCTCGCCGGATCGGTCAGGGTGCGACGGAACGGGAAGCGGGGAGGTGCGATGGTGCCGTCGTCGGGGACCATGGTCGGAGCATTCTACAGCGCGACCGACGAAGGTGCGCGGGCGAGTCTCGGTCCGATGCGGTAAAGGCGCGGCTTCAGGTCCGTTCATGTGCAAGCAGGACGCGGGGATTCTCACGTCGCGGGCAGTGGCGCCGGTGTGGTGCTCCCGAGCCATGGTGGTAGAATCTCCTCACGAGCAGAAGCAAACGCTCAGAAGGCAGGAGTAATGGACCGGCGAGGGCGGGGTAGGGCGAGAGAGGAGTGAGGCGTTGAAGAGGTTCGTGTCCCGCTATGTCCCCCTCCTCTGGCTCCTCGCCGTTCTCAGCCTCGTGGGCTGGTTCATTTGGAATGGTGACCTCGCCGGGTGGATCCTCCTCGCGCTGGTGATCGGGCTCATGGTCTGGCAGCTCACCGGGCGCGATGGTCGGCCGCGCCGTCCGGAGGGCGCCAACGGCCGCGGCGTACGCGACGAATCGGCGCCGTGATGCGCTCTGCCGCCTCGTTGCTCCTCCTCGCCTGGCTGGCCGTCGCCCCGCTCGGCTTGGCCGACACGCTGTCGCCCATGCACTGCACGAGCTACCAGGTGGGCGCGGACACGCACACGGAGTGCACGCCGGGCCCCTCGTCGCCGCCCGGGGCGAGCCTACGCTGCCAGAACTACATGGTGGGCACTGACACCTACGCCGAGTGCAGCCCGGTGCCGGCCACGCGGCTCGGCACGCTCAGAGGGCGCGTCCCGAGTCCGCCGCCCGCCAGCGCACCGCGCTGCTACACGTACCACATCGGCACCTCCAGCTACACCGAGTGTCGCTGACCTCCGCGCGGCCGCGCTGCTCCTGGGCTCGGAGCGCGCCCGACATCGCCTATCACGATCGGGAGTGGGGCGTCCCTCAGCGCTCCGACCGGCGGCTCTTCGAGTTCCTCGTGCTGGAAGGTGCGCAGGCGGGGCTGAGCTGGTCGACCATCCTCGCCCGGCGCGGCGGCTATCGCGCGGCCTTCGCCGCCTTCGATCCGGTACGGGTCGCGCGCTTCACCGCGGCCGACGTGCGGCGGCTCTTGCGCGACCCGGGCATCATCCGCCACCGCGGCAAGATCGAGGGCGCCATCGCCAATGCCCGGGCCTTTCTCGCCGTGCAGCGCGAGCACGGGAGCTTCGCCGCTTACGTGTGGCGCTTCGTGCAGGATCGCCCGCTCCAGAATCGCTGGCGCCAGCCGCGGCAAGTCCCCGCGGAGACCGCGGTCTCGCAGGCGCTCAGCCGCGATCTCAAGCAGCGCGGCTTCACCTTTGTGGGGCCCACCATCTGCTACGCCTTCATGCAGGCCACCGGCCTCGTCAACGACCACCTCACGTCGTGCTTCCGTCATGCCGAGGTGACGCGTCTCGCTGCGCCCGTCGGGAAGAAATCCGCGGCCTCACGAGGCAGAAGCGCCTTGAGATCGAGGCGCGGGGGGACGTAAACTGCAGCCGTGGCTCGTGAGCGCAACGGCATCGGCGGGGTGTGGCGGTTTCTCGGACTCTCGAATGCCCCAGACGACGTCACGCCGGCGCGCCCCGCAGTGATGCCGGCCGCGGCTCCCACGGCGGATTCGGCCCGCGCAGTAGTGGGCGCTCACATGGCGCTGCGGGGCGAGATCAGCGGCGAAGGCGACTTTCACATCTACGGCCGGTTCGAGGGCGAGATCGACGTCACCGGCCGCGTGATCGTCGCGGAGGCGGCACAAGTCGACGCCAACATCAACGCCGCAGCCATCGTGATCGCCGGCAAGGTACGCGGCAACCTCTCCGCCAGCACCCATCTCGACATCCTGCCGAGCGGCGTGCTCACGGGCACCCTCAAGGCGGGGAGCTTTTCCGCGGCGGAGGGTTCCTCGGTCAAGGGTGAGATCTGGCTGGAGCGGGCGGAGCCCGCGCGGGTGCCGGAAACCGCGCGGCGCGACGTCGAGGAGCCTCGGTGACGCTGCTCGAATGGATCCACTCCCGGCAGGCCGTGAAGTGGGCGGTCTACGGAGGCGCGGTGGTGGTCCTAGCTGGCCTCATCTGGGGCGGCTGGACCCTCTGGAAGACGCGCTACGAGACCCAGGGCTCCATCGCCCTTACACAAGCCCGGGCCCTGGCCGTTCAATCGCAGGCTCCTGGCGCCTCCCAGGAGACCCGCCAGCGGGCCGAGAGGGCTCTCCAGGACGTGATCGCGGAGTATCCCAGGCTGTCCTCGGTCGGTCAGGCCGCATACTTGCTCGGCAGCCTCCGGTATGCCAACGCCCAGTACGCGGCCGCACGTGCCGCCTTCGAAGTCGCCCGAGACAAGGCGTCCTCGCCGACGCTGGCCGCGCTGTCCGCGCTTGACCTGGGCTACTGCTGGGAGGCTGAGAAGAACTATGCCGAGGCCGAAAAGGCCTATCGATCTGCCATTAGCAGCGTCGGCCCCAAGAACTTCCTCTATGAGGAGGCCATGCTCGACATCGCGCGCGTGCAGGACTTGGGTGGAAGGCGCGAGGCCGCCGTCGAGACGTATCAGCGCCTGCTGAAGGACCTGCCAGACAGCCGCCGCGCGGAGGAGTTCCGCTCGCGCATGGCGAGTCTCCAGAGCCCGCCGAAGCCGAAGTAAGTCGCGGCCGCCTCAGCGATCCTGGGGCCGATCCAACGGTAGCTGCCTTCGCGGTAGTCCTGCGCTCGGTTCCCGTATGTCTGATAAGAAGGATTATGTCAATCACGCCTGAAGCAACTCCGCGAGCGGCCGCTCGCAGTGTCACCTCTCCCGGTCGACGGGGTCTACGCTGGACGCGGTGGACCTGGGCGAAGGGGTCGCCGACCTTAGTGATGGTCCAAGAGCTGAGCCGCGGGCTCGCCGGAGGCCCCGCTCAAAGGATGGTCGCGGTGAGGATGAAGCTCGACTCGCTCGAGGACTGCTCCTGCCGGTACCCCAGGATTTGGCGTGTGACCTGGTTGATGCCGCGGGTGCCGCCGCCGATGCGCATCGGGCGTCCGTTGGGCACGACTACCTCCGTGGCTGCCTCCGTGAACTCCACGGTGCCCGCGCGGTCGGCGTCGAAGTAGCTGACCTGGGGTACGAGGCGCACGCGGATTTGGCCGCCGGGAAGAATGGTCGGGTTGACCACGAGCACGGTCCCCACGCGCTGCCAGTCCGTGCCCTGCACGAGGTAACCCCGGCCCGTCGCATAGTCGCGGAACCAGGCGGCCACCGCGTAGGGCACCTCGCTGGCCACCAGCATGGACGCGGTGCCGCCGTCCTGGACCACGGTGAAGACACCGCTCGTACGGGTGGTGCGGGTGGTGGTGTCCTCGACGGCAACCCCGCCGCGGCCGCGCGCCTTGCCGTCCTGGATCACCACGGAGCCCCGGCCCTGGGCACCCTGCCGCACCTCCTGGCCGTGCTGCTCGAACTCGAGGACGACTTTCACCTGACGGCCCGTTTGGCCGCTCGCGCCCACGGCGCCGGCCAGGAGCGCGGGGAGGAGCACGACGGCCGCAGCGAGACGCACGCCCCCTACCCCGGGATCTGGGCTTCCTCGGGCAGGCGGTCCCACACGGGCTTCCACTCGGGAAGATGCAGGCCCACGGCTTCCGCCTTCTCCTTCACCTCGTCGGCGAAGGCCTGGCGCACCTCGTCGTTGTCGCGCAGCTTGAGCCGATAGCGCCGGTACACGACGTTTCGCGCCGAGCCGGGACGGCCGAAGATGTTCATGGTGCGGATGTACCACTTCTCGAGGGTGGCCTGGGCCTCGTCGTGCGTCTTGGCATCCTCCGCGAGCTTCTTGACCCAGAATTCGCCGTGGCGGATGTGGAACTTTTCCTCCTTGAAGATACCCTCGATGGCCCGGGCCCACGGCCCGTAGGAGCACTGGCGCACGTCCTCGAGCTGGTGGCCGGCCCCGCGGTCCATGCAGAAGTTGAAGAAGATGAAATCGGCCCACGTGTCGATGGGGTAGTAGAAGATGTTCACGCGCTTGTCCGCCGTGATGCGCGCGGTGCCGATGTCGGCGCTGGCGTCGATGCGCATGGCGAAAGCCTCGTCGTGGGCGCGCACGTGTGCCTCCACGTCCACGCCGAGGTCGGCGAGGAGACCGTACATGACGGAGGCGTGGCGGTGCTCGTCCTTCACGATCTGCGCCACCACGTGCTTCTCGTCGACCCCTGGGGCCTTCATGATCCATGGCACGTAGCCGTAGCCTCCCGCCAGCTCGGAATCCGCCTGCATGGTCATGAGATGGATCAGGTTCTCGCGATACTCGTCGGTCATCTCCTCCGCGGACTCGATACGCTCGCCGCGCTCGATCCGGGCCAGGAGCTCCGCTTCCGTCACGCGCTGGCTCATGTGGCTCTCCTTTCCACGACGCGCACCGCCTTGCCCTCGCTGCGGGGGACGGTCTTGGGCGGCACGATGACGATGTCCGGGTTGAGGCTCAGGTGGGCGCGCAGGAGCTCGCCGATCCGCGCGGACAGCTCGGCCCGCGCGGGGCCGCCCGCCTCGAAGCCGCCCCACCCCTGCACCACCTCGGGGGTGGGCTCGACCTCGACGGCAATGGTCGGGAAGCCCTCGGTGCGCTCCACCATAAGTTGATAGTGCGGGGCGAGCTCGGGCACCGTCAAGAGCGCCGCCTCGAGCTGCGAGGGGTACACGTTGACGCCCTTGATCACCAGCATGTCGTCACTCCGTCCCTTGATGCGCGCCATGCGCACCGAGGTTCGCCCGCAGGGGCACGGCTCGGGGTCGAGCGTCGTGATGTCGCCCGTTCGGTAGCGCAGCATGGGCAGCGCCTGCTTGCTGAGACAGGTCAGGACGAGCTCGCCCTCTTCGCCCGCCGGCACAGGCTCACCCGTGGCGGGGTCGATCACCTCGGGGAGGAAGTGGTCCTCGGCGATGTGGAGCCCACGACGCGCGTGGGCGCACTCCACGGCGACTCCGGGGCCGATGATTTCGCTGAGACCATAGAAGTCGACCGCGGTGACACCCCACAGGTGCTCGAGCTGCCCACGCATCGCCTCCGTCCACGGCTCGGCTCCGAAGAGCCCGTAGCGCACCCCGGCCCTCCGCGGGTCGATCCCCTGCTCGCGCATCGACTCGCCGATGTGCAGGGCGAAGGACGGCGTGCAGGCGAGACCCTGCGGCCGGAGGTCCTGCAGGAGCAGGATCTGCCGCAGGGTGTTGCCCGAGGACACCGGCACCACGGTGAGGCCCATGTGCTCGGCCCCGTCGTGGAAGCCGAGCCCGCCCGTGAAGAGACCGTAGCCGTAGGCGATCTGAATGAGATCGCCCGGCTCCGCTCCGGCCGCGGCGAGGGAGCGCGCCATCACCTCCCGCCAGATCGCGAGATCGCCTCGCGTGTATCCGACGACGGTCGGCTTACCCTTGGTTCCCGAGGAGGCGTGCAGTCGCGCGAGCTCACGCGGGGGCACGGCGAAGAGGCCCCACGGATAGTGATCGCGGAGATCCGCCTTGACCGTGAAGGGCAGACGGCGGAGATCGTCGACGCTCTTGATCCGCGTCGGATCGACCCCGGCCGCGGCGAAGGCCTTTCGATAGAACGGCACGCGCTCCGTGGCCCACGCGCAGGCATGCTGGAGGCGCTCACCCTGGAGGATGCGCAGCTGCTCGCGAGAGGCCGTCTCCATCTCGCGATTCCAGATCACGGGCCGACTAGCCTCCGATGGTCACGCCCGCGACGAGCCAGCTCTGCCGACCGAGGAAGCGCATGAGGGTGTCGACGAGCCGGACATCCGCGTTCCCCTCGAGCCCCACGCGATCGGGAAGGATGAAGCGCACCTCGGGGTAGGACACGAGCACCCGGAGCAACGTGCGCACGCGTGGCTCTGGGGTGAGGAGACCGCGCCGGCCCGGGTCGCCTGCCGCCGGCGCCCACTCGGGCTGGAAAGCCACCCGGAGGTACGTCGCCGTCGCCGTCGGGCTCACGGCGCGGAGCGACAGAGGCGGCCATAGAGACCGGCCATCACCTCGACCTGGTGCGCCGCCGAGAAGTCGCGCTCGGCGAGCTCGCGCGCGGTGCGCCCCATGGCGAGACGGCGGGGAGCATCGAGCAGGAGCCCGATGGCCGCATCGGCCAGGTCCTGGGCATCACGCTTGGTGAGGATGCCCGTCTCCCCATCGCGCACGACCTCGTCCACGCCGGAGGCGCGCACCGCCACCGCGGGCAACCCACACGCATGCGCCTCGGCGAGGACCAGCCCCTGCGTTTCCGTCTCCGACGAGAAGAGGAACAGATCGGCCGCGCGGTAGTAGGGCGGCAGCGCCTCGCGCGCCACCGAGCCGGGGAAGTCGATGACGGCGCGGGCCGGACTGGCCGCGGCCAGGCGCTTGAGGCTCCCCTCGTGACTTCCCTGCCCGACCAGAAGCAGGCGCGCGCCGGACACCGCGTCGGCGATGGAGCCGAAGGCCTCCAGCACGCGCTCCACGCTCTTCTCGCGATCGAGGCGACCCACGTAGAGGCAGAGGCGCGCCTCGTCGGAAAGGTTGAGCGTGCGCCGCGCCTCGCCGCGGTCTCCCGGGCAGAAGAGATCGAGGGGCACGCCCGTGGGCACCACCGCGATGGGCACGCGCACGCCGGCCTCCCCGAGGCTCTCCGCGATGCGTGCGGAGGGCGCGATCACGAGATCGGCGGAGTCCGCAAAACGGGAGGCGAGCCGCACCGCGGCCGCGGCCACCAGCCGCTCGGGAAGCGGCACGTAGTGGGCGTATTTCTCGTAGCGCGTGTGATACGTGAACACGAGGGGCCGCCCCTCGGCACGGGCGAGTCGGCGCGCGGTGACGCCAAGGAGGAACGGGTGCTGGGCATGGAAGACGTCGAGCTCCAGCGCGCAAGCGGCGCGCCGCAGGCGGCGAGAGAAGGGGAGCGGCACCGCGAAGCCCGGATAGGTCGGAGCGGGCGCGGAGGGATAACGAAAGACGAAGGGAGGATCCACCTGCCCGCTGCCCCAGGCCGGGGCAAAGACCCAGGCCTGATGACCCTCGGTCTCCAGGCCCTGGCGCAGCGTCTCTACCGCGGTGGTGACGCCTCCGCGGAACGGCAGGTAGTTGTTGGTGAAGAGGCCAACGCGCATCCGCTAGTCGTCCGGGGCGCTGGGATCTCGGCCGCGCTCGATCTTGCCGAAGTCCCCGGGCTTGATGGAATCGAGCCACTCCTTGATCTTGGCCTGGTCGTCGGCCTTGCTGCCGGAGAGCTCCTGCTCCTTGGTCACCTCGACGTTCTTGGCTTTGGCCACCACTTCCTCGTCCACGAAGATGGGGGCAGCCACGCGCAGGGCGAGCGCGATGGCGTCGGAGGGACGCGAGTCCACCGCGATCTCCGCCGACCCCAGCTGGAGGTGGATCACCGCGAAGAAGGTGTTCTCGCGGAGGTCGTTGACCTCGACCTTGATCACGCGGGCCTCGATAGACTCGAGGATGTTCTTGATGAGGTCATGGGTCATGGGCCGCGGAGTGGGAATCTTCTCGAGCTCCAGCGCGATGGCATTGGCCTCGAAGAGCCCGACCCAGATAGGCAGCGAGCGCTTCTCCTCCTCGTCGCGGAGGATGATGATCGGCATGTTGGAGAGGGGGTCGAGCGCCAGTCCCTTGACCTTCATCTCGAGCCACATGGGCGTTCCCTTCCCTAGACCGCGCGGGCGGCGAGCACGCGCTCCCCCGCGCCGGCAAGCTCGCCGCGCAGGCTGTGAGGGAGCGCCCTAGTGACGAGCACCTGCACGGTCCGGCCCATGAGCTCGCGGCCGTGAGCGTCGAAGTTGACCACGCGATTGCAGCGGGTGCGTCCCGTGACCTCGTGGGGATCCTTGCGGGAGCGGCCGTCCACGAGCACCGGCATCACCCGGCCCTCGAGGGCGTGCCGGCGCTCGGCGCCCACGCGCTCCGCCACCTCGAGGATCCGGCTGTTGCGTCGCGCCTTCACCTCGTCGGGCACCTGGTCGGCCATGTCGGCGGCGGGCGTGCCGGGGCGGCGCGAGTAGCGGAAGGCGAAGACATTGTCGTAGCGCACGCGCTCCACGGCCGTCACCGTCTCCTCGAAGTCTGCCTCGGTCTCTCCGGGGAAGCCCACGATGAGGTCGGTGGAGAGCGCGAGGTCGGGCACCGTCTCCACCAACTCGTCGATGAGCTCGAGGTAGCGGGCGCGTGTGTAGCCGCGGTTCATCCGCTCCAGCACGCGATCGGAGCCCGACTGGAGCGGCAGGTGCAGGTACTCGACCACCTTGGGCACGTCGCGGATGGCGCGGATGAGGCGCGAGGTGAGGTTGTAGGGATTCGAGGTGGTGAAGCGGATGCGCTCGATGCCCTCGACCTCGTTGACCTCGGCCAGGAGCGCGGCGAGATCGGTGGGCGGCGTGAGATCGCGCCCATAGGCATTGACGGTCTGACCGAGGAGCGTCACCTCGCGCACGCCGGCCGCGGCGAGCTCGCGGACCTCGGCGAGGATGGCCGCGGGGGAATGGCTCCGCTCGCGGCCGCGGGTCACGGGCACGACGCAGAACGTGCAGTGCTTCTCGCAGCCTTCCATCACCGTGACGAAGGCCTTGAGCTGGCCGGGCTGCTCCGGCCGCGCGGTGAGCTTGACGAGCGGCGCCTCGCCCGTCTCCAGCACGGGGGCGCCCGTGGCGCGCGCTCGATCGATGAGCTCGCCCACGCGGGAGACGGCGGCCGAGCCGAACACGAGGTCGACGTGCGGCGCGCGCTCCTGGATCCTGCCCTTCCAGAGCTGCGCCATGCAACCCATGACGCCGATCATGAGTTCGGGACGCGTACGCTTGAGGTGCTTGAGCTGACCGAGGCGCGACAGGACCTTGTCCTCGGCCTTCTCGCGGATCGCGCAGGTGTTGAGCAGGATCAGATCGGCGTCCTCGGCCACTTCCGTGAGCTCGTAGCGCTCGTGCTTGAGCAGACCCGCGACACGCTCCGAGTCGTACTCGTTCATCTGGCAGCCGTAGGTGATCAGATGAAGTTTTGGCATAAAAGATCAGGTAGTTACCGTAGCATCGGCCTCACGGCGTGTCAAACTTCGGACACGCTCAGACGCTATCCGCGAATACGCCGATCTTGCGGAACTTGTCGAATCGATCAGTCACCAACGTCTCGGAGCTCCGTGGTCGGAGCTCGGCGAGGGCCTTCCGCAGAGCGCCGCGGAGGTTCTCGGCCGTCTCTTCCCAGTTTCGATGCGCCCCACCGAGCGGCTCGGGCACCACGCCGTCGATGACGCCGAGCTTGAGCAGATCACGCGCGGTCACTCGCATGAGCTCCGCCGCCTCCTGGGCCTTGGACGCTTCTCCCCACAGGATGGCCGCGCACCCCTCAGGCGAGATGACGGAATAGATGGCGTGCTCGAGCATGAGGACACGGTTGCCCACGCCGATGGCGAGGGCGCCGCCGCTGCCCCCTTCGCCCGTGACCACGCACACGATGGGCGTGCCGAGGCCGGCCATCTCCCGCAGGTTCCGCGCGATGGCCTCCCCCTGTCCGCGCTCTTCTGCGCCGAGGCCGGGATAGGCGCCGGGCGTGTCGATGAAGGTCACGATGGGTTTGCCGAACTTCGCCCCGAGCTCCATCAGGCGGAGGGCCTTGCGATAGCCTTCGGGGTGCGGCATCCCGAAGTTGCGGGTGATGTTCTCGCGGGTGTCGCGGCCCTTCTGATGCCCGATCACCACCACCGGCTCCCCCTCGAAGCGCGCGAGGCCGCCCACGATGGCCTTGTCGTCGCCGTAGACGCGGTCGCCGTGGAGCTCCACGAAGTCATCGAGGAGCAGGCGGATGAAGTCGAGGGTGTGCGGCCGCTTCGGGTGGCGGGCGATCTGTGCTCGCTGCCAGGGGGTGAGGCTCCCGTAGATCTTCTGCTGGAGGCGGCGGAGACGCTCCTCGAGCTTGCCGATCTCGTCGCGCGCCGCCGGCGGGTTCGGCGAGGCGCGCAGCTCGCTCAGGCGTTGTTCGATCTCGACGAGCGGACGTTCGAACTCAAGCTCGTCCGGCATACTCGAGGAGTATACTGCCCGGCCCGAGCAGACTCTCGACCTTGGCCACCAGGTCCGGGGCGGCCGCCACCGACAGGCCCTTGGCGCGCACCACCACTTCCTGATCTGCGAGCAGCACATGGAGGAAGAGCGGGGTGGAGCCGGGATGCGACTCGCAGATGCGTCGCACGGAGGCGAGCATCTCGTCGGGCGACCCGGCGCCGGGCCGCACGCGCACCCGGCACGTGTGGGCGGGGGCCATCGCCGCGCCCCCTCCGTTGCTCCTGCCGCCGTTGTCCGCCCCGCCGTTCTCCGTGGCCCGTGCGGCCGCGATCATCGCGTCGTCCAGCGGCTTAACCTCCTCCGCCAGCACCACGCGTCCCTTGTCGCTGTCGTCGACGCGCCCGCGCACGAGCACGGGCCCACGATGGCGGAGGGCGACGGCGCACGCGCGGTAGGGCTCGGGGAACACTGTGAGGGGCACGGAGCCATCCACCAGTTCGAGGGTGGCGAAGGCCATGCGATTGCCGCTCTTGGTCGCGTTCTCGGTGAGCCCGGTGACCAAGCCGAGGAGGCGGACCGGGGAAGCCGCGGGCCGGCCCGCCAGCTCCGCCGCGGAGACCGTGCGCAGGCGCTGGGTGAGGTCCCGGTACTCGTCGAGGGGATGCCCGGTGAGATAGAAGCCGAGCACCTCCTTTTCCGCGGCGAGCAGCTCTTCGCGCGGCCACTCCGGCAGCTGCGCGCCCCCGTCGCGAGGAGGCGCAGCGGGCGTCGCCGTCTTGGGCCCGGCGAGCCCGTCGAAGAGCGATGCCTGACCTTCCTCGCGATCGCGCTGGCTTCGCTGCCCCGCGTCCATGGCCTGGTCGAGGCCAGAGAGGAGGCCGGCGCGGGTGAGGCGCAAGGAGTCGAACGCGCCCGCTTTGATGAGGCTCTCCACCACCCGACGATTGACCAGGCGCAGGTCGACGCGCGCGCAGAAGTCTACGAGAGAGGCGAAGGCGCCGTCTTGCTCGCGCGCCTTGATCATGGACTCGATGGCGGAGGCGCCCACGTTCTTGATGGCGGCGAGGCCGAAATGGATAACCTCGCTCGCCACCGTGAAGCGCGCCCCCGACACGTTGACGTCCGGCGGCTCGACCCGCAGCCCCATGCTGCGGCACTCTTCCATGTACTGGACGATCTTGTCCGTCTTCTCCATTTCCGACGTGAGCAGCGCAGCCATGAACTCCACGGGATGGTTGGCCTTGAAGTACGCGGTCTGGTAGGCGACCAACCCGTAGCAGGCGGCGTGCGACTTGTTGAAGCCGTAGCCCGCGAACTTCTCGATGAGATCCCAGATGCGCTCGGCCTTCTTCCCGTCGATCTGGTTGGCCCGGCACCCCACGAGAAACTTCGCCCTCTGGGCGGCCATGAGCTCGCGGTCCTTCTTCCCCATGGCCTTGCGCAGGGTGTCCGCCTCGCCCAGAGTGAAGCCCGCGAGCTCGGCGGCCAGTCCCATCACCTGCTCTTGGTAGATCATGATCCCGTACGTCTCCTGGAGATGGCGCTCCATGAGGGGATGCTCGTACGTGATCGGGGCGCGGCCGTGCTTGCGATTGACGAACTCGGGGATGAGCTCCATGGGCCCCGGACGATAGAGGGCAACCATGGCGATGATGTCCTGGATGCGGGTGGGCTTGAGGCTGCGCAAGGCATCACGCATGCCCGCCGACTCCAGCTGGAAGACGCCGAAGGTGCGCGCCTCCGCGAGGAGCTGATAGGCCTTGGCGTCGTCGAGGGGCAGGTCGTCGGAATCGACGGACAGGCCCTTCGACTCCCTCACGAGACGCGCGGCGTCGGCGAGCACGGTGAGAGTGCGGAGACCGAGGAAGTCCATCTTGAGGAGGCCGAGCTTCTCGATCGGTCCCATGGCAAAGCCCGTGATCAGCTCGGGGCGCTTCGGATCCTTGTAGAGCGGCACCCGCTCCATGAGGGGCTCGTCGGAGATGACCACGGCCGAGGCGTGCACGGAGGCGTGGCGGGTGCAGCCCTCGAGGGCTCGGGCCACGCCCCACATCTCGCCCACGCGCGGATCGCGCTTCACCTGCTCAGCGAGCGGCGGCGACTTTTCCAGTGCCTCGTCGAGGGTGATGTTGAGGGGGAAGCCAGGGACGAGCTTGGCGATGCGATCCGCCTCTCCGAAGGAGAACCCCATGACGCGGGCCACGTCGCGGATCACCGCCTTGGCGCCCATCGTCCCGAAGGTGATGATGTGGGCGACGCGGTCCGCGCCGTAACGGTCAGCCACGTAGCGAATGACCTCGTCGCGACGATCGTCGGCGAAGTCGATGTCCATATCCGGCATGGAGATCCGCTCGGGGTTCAAGAATCGCTCGAAGAGGAGCCCGTAACCCACGGGATC
Organism: Candidatus Methylomirabilota bacterium; assembly: GCA_035311385.1. Taxonomy (GTDB): domain Bacteria; phylum Methylomirabilota; class Methylomirabilia; order Rokubacteriales; family CSP1-6; genus AR37. The sequence continues at coordinate 8,863 of DATGCY010000385.1, read as the reverse complement.
CACGTTCGTGATGCCGAGGCAGTACGCGACGAGCGAGCCCGCCGAGGAGCCACGACCCGGGCCCACCGCAATACCCTGGCGTCGAGCGAAGGCGATGAAGTCCCACACCACGAGGAAGTAGCCGGAGAAGCCCATCTTGGTCACGATGGACAGCTCGTAGCGGAGTCGCTCCACCACGAGGTCGGCAGGCGAGCCGCCGTAACGGCGCTTGAGGCCCTCGAAGGCCAGGTGCTCGAGATAGGAGTCGAGGGTATGGCCGGTGGGCACGTCGTACTTGGGCAGGTGGAACTGGCCGAAGCCGAGCTCGAGATCGCAGCGCTCCGCCACGGCCAGAGTGTTCCGGTAAGCCTCGGGCAGATCCTTGAAGACGGTGCGCATCTCGTCGGCCGACTTGAGGTAGAACTCCTCCGTCGAGAAGCGCCAGCGGCCGGGATCGCTCATGGTCGCCCCGGTCTGGATGCAGAGCAGCGTTTCGTGGGCCTTGGCGTGCCCGGCATCGACGTAGTGCGAGTCGTTGGTGCCGCAGAGAGGGGCGCCGATCTGGCGGGCGATACGCACGGTGCCCTCGGTCACACGTCCCTGCTCCTCGATGCCGTGCGACTGCACCTCCATGAAGTAGGAGTCCTTGCCGAACACCTCTTGGTACCAGCCTGCGGTGTCCTTGGCTTTGGCCTCCTCCCCCGCGGAGAGCTGGCGGCTCAGCTCGGAGTTGAGGCAGCCGGAGAGGACGAGCAGGCCATCGGCGTGCTGGGCGAGGAGCTCGCGATCCACGCGCGGCTTGTAGTAGAAGCCCTCGAGATAGGCCTTGGAGACGAGCTTGATGAGGTTGCGGTAGCCCGTTTCGTTGCGCACGAGCACGGTGGCGTGGCTCGCCCCCTCGTAGCCGCCGTCCTGGCCTGAGCGTTCGAAGCGACCGCCCGGGGCGACGTAGAGCTCGCAGCCCACGATGGGCTTGATACCGACCTTCTTGCACGCGGCGTAGAAGTCGATGGCCCCGAAGAGGTTGCCGTGGTCGGTGAGAGCGAGGGCGGGGAAGCCGAGCTCGGCGGCCCGCGCGATGAGGCCCACGTCCTTCTCCTTCTTGGCCTGGCCCTCGACGCGTTCGATCTTCTCGAGCTGGGCGGCCCCGTCGAGGAGGCTGTACTCGGAATGGACGTGGAGGTGAACGAAGTCGGCGCGCGCGGCGCCGTCCTTCCCGGCACCGGCTACTCCCATTCGATGGTGCTGGGAGGCTTGGGGGAGATGTCGTAGACCACGCGGTTCACGCCCTTGACCTCGTTGATGATCCGCGAAGAGATCCGGCCGAGGAGATCGTAGGGAAGCCTCGCCCAGTCCGCCGTCATGGCGTCCTGGCTCGTCACCGCGCGCAGGGCGACCACCTGGGCGTAGGTGCGGAAATCGCCCATCACCCCCACCGAGCGGACGGGCAGCAGCACAGCGAAGGACTGCCAGAGGTCCCGCTCGAGCCCGGCGCGGCGGATCTCTTCCTGTACGATGGCGTCGGCCTCGCGCAGGATGTCGAGTCGCTCCGCGCTCACCTCGCCCAGCACGCGAATGGCGAGCCCCGGGCCGGGAAAGGGCTGGCGCCAGATGATCTCGCCGGGCAGCCCCAGGAGCGAGCCAACTTCCCTCACCTCGTCCTTGAAGAGCTCGCGCAAGGGCTCGATGAGCTTGAACTTCATGTCGGGGGGCAGGCCGCCCACGTTGTGGTGCGTCTTGATGACGGCAGACGGGCCCTTGAAGGAGACCGACTCGATGACGTCCGGATAGAGCGTTCCCTGGGCGAGCCACGGGATCTCTCCGAGCTTCCGGGCTTCTTCCTCGAAGACGGCAATGAACTCGTTGCCGATGCGCTTGCGCTTGGTCTCAGGATCGGTTACATCCATAAGACGATCGAGAAATCGCTTGCTTGCATCAACGTGGATCAGGTTGATCTTGAAGGCATCCCGGAACGTCGAGACCACGGCCTCGGCCTCTCCCTTCCGGAGAAGTCCGTTGTCGACGAAGAGGCAGGTGAGCTGGTCGCCGATGGCCTTGTGCAGGAGCACGGCGACCACGGATGAGTCCACCCCGCCCGACAGGGCGCAGAGCACGCGATCAGCACCCACCGTGGTCCTGATGGCCGCGACCTCGGTGTCGATGAAGGACCTCATCGACCAATCGCCGGTGGCGCCGCAGGCGGCCAGGAAGTTTCGAAGCACCGTCTTGCCCTGCGCAGTGTGCGCCACCTCGGGGTGGAACTGCACGCCGAACAGTTTCCGCGCGGGATCGGCCATGGCCGCCACCGGGCAGTTCTCCGTGGAGCCGAGGGCCGCGAAGCCGGGCGGCGGCTTCATCACGGTGTCGCCATGGCTCATCCACACGCGGATGTGACCGTCGCGGCCCGGTTTCACCTGATCGAGGAGCCCGCCCTGGCTCGTGAGGAGGAAATCGGCGGGGCCGTACTCGCGCCGCTCGGCGGGCACCACCTCGCCGCCCATGAGGTAGCCCATGGCCTGCATGCCGTAGCAGATGCCGAGTACGGGAATGCCCGCCTCGAAGAGCCGCCGATCGGGCAGGGGCGCCCCCTCGTCGTAGACACTGGATGGCCCTCCGGAGAGCACGATGCCCCGATAATTCTGGGCGAGGATCTTCTCGAGCGGCTCCGTGCACGGGACGATCTCGGAGTACACGGACATCTCACGGATGCGGCGGGCGATCAGCTGGCTGTACTGTGCGCCGAAGTCCAGGACGCAGATCTTGTTCATGCGGACCCGGAGCAGACCCCCTGCGTGCCGCAGACGGTCCGGCAATGCATGCGCCCTCCGCCTAGCGTGGCGAACCCAGCTTCTGGGCGCGCTGGAACACCTTGCCTTCGGTCTTGATGGACGGCGCGATGATCAGCTCCGTCTGCTGCAGCTCCTTGATGCTCTGCGCTCCCACCGAGCCCATGCAGGTTCGAATGGCGCCCACCAGGTTGAGGGTGCCATCCTCGGTGAAGGCGGGACCGAAGAGGATCTGCTCGAGCGAGCCCGAGACGCCCACGCGGATGCGCGTGCCGCGCGGCAAGTTCGAGTGCGGCGTGGCCATCCCCCAGTGATAGCCGCGGCCCGGCGCTTCCTGAGCCCGCGCGAAGGCAGAGCCGATCATGACCGCGTCCGCGCCCGAGGCGAAGGCTTTGCAAATGTCGCCGCCCGTGGTCATACCGCCGTCGGTGATGATGGGCACGTAGCGCCCCGTGCGCTTGTAGTAGAAGTCACGCGCGGCGGCGGAGTCCGCGGTGGCCGTCACCTGCGGCACGCCGAGGCCGAGCACCTCACGGCTCGTGCAGGCGGCACCCGGCCCCACCCCGATGAGCATGGCGTCGACGCCGCATTCCATCAGTTCGAGACACGCCTCGTAGGTCACGGTGTTGCCCACGATGAGCGGGATGGAGAGGTGCTTCTTCAGCTGACGCAGGTCGACCGGCGTGTACTCGGTGGCCACATGACGCGCGGTGGTGACGGTGGACTGCACCACGAAGAAGTCCGCGCCGGCTTCCTCGGCGATCTTGGCAAAGCGTTCCGCGCGCTGGGGGATGGCGGACACCACGACAGGCCCGCCGCCCTTCTTGATCTCCGAGATGCGCTTGTGGATGAGCTCTTCCTTGATGGGCTCGCCGTAGATGCCCTGGATGATCTTGGTTGCTTCCTCGAGGCTCGCGGTGGTGATGCGGTCGAGGACCTCGTCGGGATTGTCGTAGCGGGAGAAGATGCCTTCCAGATTGAGCACGGCGAGGCCGCCCAGGCGGCCCATCTCGATGGCGAGCTTGGGGCTGACCACACCGTCCATGGCCGCCGCGATGATCGGAATCTGGAAGCGGTGGCCACACAAATCCCACGAGATGTCGACCTCGTTGGGATTGATGGTGAGTGCGCCGGGAACCAACGCGATGTCGTCGAAGCCGTACGCCGCCCGGGCTTTGCGCCCACGCCCCACCCACATGCCCATGCGCTGTCGCCCTCTCCAGGCCTGGACGGCTCCCCTGCCCTCAGGCCCCGTATATAGAGAACCGCCGGCTTCGCCCTACCGTATTTAGGGGGAGTATACGGGCGGGCTCACCGAGTGTCAACCCGCTTCACCGTCACCGCACGTTCGTGGGATGCGCGAGCTCCCAGATGATGCGCAGTCCATGGATCGTGAGATCGGAGTCGACCACGTCGATGCAGCGCGAGATCCCTCGCATCCGCTCGGCGAGGCCGCCCGTGGCCACCACCTTCACGTGCGCGCCCATCTCCGAGCGCATCCGCTCCACCACCCCGTCCACGAGTCCTGCCCATCCATACACAACGCCGGACTGGATGTTGGTGACGGTGTTGCGCCCGATGGCCTCCTTCGGCTGGAGGAGCTCGACGCGGTACAGGCGCGCGGCCCGGGAGATCAGCGCCTCCGACGCGGTGATCATGCCGGGGGCGATGGCGCCGCCCACGAACTCGCCGCGCGCGTTCACGCAGTCGAACGTGGTGGCGGTCCCGAGGTTGATCACGATGAGCGGCTTGCCGTACAGAGTGACGCCGCCCACGATATCGCACACACGGTCGGCGCCCACCTCGTTGGGTGCGTCGACGACGAGGGGGACGACGTCGCGGTACCCGGGCTCCACGGAAAACGCAGGAATGCCGAAGTAGGCCTCCGACATCGACTCCAGCGCCTGCTGCACGGGAGGGACAACGTTGGAGATGGCCACGCCCGTCACCCGTGGCGGCTCGATCCCGCGCGTGGCGAGGAGCGTCTGGATGAACACACCGTACTCGTCGGCCGTCTGCTCTCGTCGCGTGGTGAGCCGCCACGAGACGAGGAGCCGCGAGCCGTCGAAGACGCCGACCTTGGTGTTGGTGTTGCCGACCTCAATCACCAGTAGCATGGCTCGCCTCCATGGTCACGTCTCCCGCGAGCACACGGAGGGTCTCGCCGCTGTCCGTGCGGAGCACGAGCGCGCCGTCGCGCCCGAGGTCCACCGCCACGCCTTCCCGTCCGTCCGCCGCCCGCGCGCGGCGCCCGATACTCTGCGCCCGCTCGAGCCACGCTTCTCGGATGCCGTCCAGGCCGGCGGTGAGGAACCGTCCATACCACCGATCGAGGGCAGAAAGCACGCCCTCGAGAATCTCGCCGATGGCCGTCATCCGTCCCGTCTCGATGCGGACGGAGGTCGCGAGATCGCGCAGCGGCGCGGGAAACTCGGGTTGATTGACGTTGAGGCCGATGCCGAGGACGACGTGGCCGAGCGCGCCCGGCCTTGGCGTCGCCGCCTCCGGCAGCATGCCGCAGATCTTCCGCTCTCCCACCATCACGTCGTTGGGCCAGCGGATGGCGGCGCGCACTCCCGCACACGCCCGGAGCGCGTCAGCCACCGCCACGGCACCCACCAGGGAGAGCTGGGGCGCGCGATTCGGCGACACGGGCGGACGGAGGACTATGGACATGAGCAAGCTCTCTCCCTCGGCGTCGACCCAGCGGCGGCCGCGGCGGCCCCGTCCCGAGGTCTGATGGCTCGCCGTCACCACCGTGCCCTCGGCGGCGCCCGCCTCGGCCAACCGCACCGCCTCGGTCTGTGTCGAATCGACGATGCCCAGCGCGTGGATGCGGTGGCCGAGGCGGCGGGAGGCTTCGGCCAGGCTCACTGGAGCGCCGTGAGGCTCGCGCTGAGCTTGGCGAGGATCTGCTGCTGCTCCTCCAGGCGACCCCGCTCGCGCGCTACGACGTCGCCGGGAGCGCGCTCGACGAAGTCGGGCCGGCTCAGCTTTCCCTCGAGGAAGGCGATCTCCTTGCGCGCGCGCTCGATCTCCCTGCCGAGCCGCGCCCGCTCCGCGCCGAGGTCGACCACGCCCTCGAGGTGGACGTACACATCGATGCCCGAGGCGACCACGTGGGCGGACTGGGGCGGACGCGTCGCCTGCGCGCTCACGGTGACTCGAGCACGCGCGAGCGCGGCGATGAGGGAGCGAGCCGCCTCGAGCGCCTGAGCCGTCTCGGAGGAGGGACGCACCGTGACCTCGACCTCGGCGGCGGGCGACACCCGGCTCTCGCTCCGAGCCGTCCGGATCGCGCTGACCACGCCGATGACGGGCGCCATGGCCTGCTCCGCGGCGAGATCGCGCCCCTTCCGTCCCGCCTTGGGGAAGGGCGCGACCATGATAGAGCGATCGCCCATTGCCGCGGCATCCTTGCCGTGGGGCAGCCGCTGCCAGACCTCCTCCGAGATGAAGGGCATGAAGGGATGGAGCAGCCGGAGCGTGGTCTCCAGCGTCTCCACAAGGGTTCGCTGGGTTACCGCGCGCGCCACGGGATCCTCGGTCTGGTAGAGACTCCGCTTGGCGATCTCCAGGTACCAGTCGCAAAACTCGCTCCACAGGAACTGGTAGACAGCCATGGCCGCGTCATTGAACCGGAAGGTGTCGAGGGCCTTCCGGACGCCGACGATGGTGACGGCGAGCCGGCTCTTGATCCAGCGGTCGGCCACGGACGGCGTCCCCTTCCGCGCCAGCGCGGGATCGTAACCCTCGAGGTTGGTCAGCACGAGGCGCGCGGCGTTCCAGAGCTTGTTGGCGAAGTTGCGATAGCCCTCGATCCGCTCCTCGCTGATGCGGATGTCTCGGCCCAGCCCGGCCAGGGCGGCCAGGGTGAAGCGGAAGGCGTCGGTGCCGAACTTCTCCATGACCACCACGGGGTCGGCCACGTTGCCCTTGGACTTCGACATCTTCTGCCCTTCCGCGTCACGGACGATGGCGTGGAGATACACGTCGCGGAACGGCACATCCTCCATGAAGTGCATGCCGAGCATGATCATCCGGGCGACCCAGAAGAACAGGATGTCGGGGCCCGTGATGAGCACATTCGTCGGATAGAACGTGTCGAGGTCCGGGGTACGCTCGGGCCAGCCCAGGGTCGAGAAAGGCCAGAGGCCGGAGGAGAACCAGGTGTCGAGCACGTCGGGATCCTGGCGAAGGTGGCCGCCGCACTTCGGACACTCCGTCAGGTCCGTACGTGAGACGTGCACGCTGCCGTCCGCGTCGCAGTACCACGCGGGGATCCGATGTCCCCACCAGAGCTGCCGCGAGATGGTCCAGGGCCGGATATTCTCCATCCAGTGGTAGTAGGTCTTGATCCAGGGGCGCGGATGGAGCTTGATGCGTCGAGTGCGCACCGCCTTGAGGGCGACCTCGGCAAGGGGCTGGACGTTGACATACCACTGGCGCGAGATCAGAGGCTCCACCGGCGTCTTGCAGCGATAGCAGAGGCCGACGGCATGGCGATAGGGCTCGATGCGCTCGATCAAGCCGAGCTGCTGCATGTCCTCCACGATGCGCTTGCGCGCCTCGAAGCGATCGAGCCCCGCGTACTTCCCCGCCTCCGCGGTCATACGCCCGTCGAAGCCGATGACGGTGCGGATGGGCAGCCCGTGGCGGCGCCCGATCTCGAAGTCGGCGGGGTCGTGACCAGGCGTGACCTTGATCACGCCCGTGCCGAACTTGGGATCCACCGCGGTGTCGGCGATGACCTTGAGGGTGATGGTGCCGTTCACCGAGGGCACCTCGAGGGTCTTGCCCACGTACTTCGCATACCGCTTGTCCTTCGGGTGCACGGCCACCGCGGTGTCCCCGAGCTTGGTCTCGGGGCGCACGGTACCCAGAGTGAGCGGCCCGTACTTGATGTACACGAACTCGCCGTCGCGCTCCTCGCGCTCCACCTCGAGATCTGAGAGCACGGTCTGGCAGCGTGGGCACCAGTTGACGATGTAGTCGTCCTGGTAGATCAGCCCTTCCTCGTAGAGGCGCACGAAGGTTTCGCGCACGGCCCGACTCAGTCCCGCGTCCATGGTGAAGCGCTCGCGCGACCAGTCGCAGGACGCGCCCAGACGCTTGAGCTGACGGATGATGGCTCCGCCCGACTCCTCCTTCCACTTCCAGGCCATCTCAAGGAAGGCCTCGCGCCCGATGTCGTGGCGAGTCTTCCCCTCGGCGGCGAGCTGGCGCTCCAGGATCACGTGGACGGCGATGGAAGCGTGATCGGTGCCCGGGACCCACAGGGCGTTGTAGCCATCCATCCGCTTGTAGCGGATGAGGATATCCTGCAGCGTGTTGTTCAGCGCGTGGCCCCAGTGGAGCGAGCCGGTGACGTTGGGAGGCGGGATGACGATGCAGTAGGGCTTCTTCGGCGATGCGGCGTCGGCGTGGAAGAGACCGCGCCCTTCCCACACGCGGTACCAGTGCGACTCGACGCGGCCCGGGTCGTAGCGGTCCGCGATGTCAGCCATGATGAGACGTCATTCTAGCACGGGGGCGGCGGCGGTCAGCCGCCAGCCTGCGGGCGTGCGGCCCCACCAGAGCGACCACGGCACGGGGCCGCCCGAAGGCGCGGGAACACCGGCGGCTACGATGGCCGTGCTCGGGGTATCGGGGTTCTGCGAGTCGCACACGGGCTCCGGCACGAGGGCGCGCGGCAGGCGCGCGCGCAGGGAAGCGTCGGGCACCAGCTCGGCGAGCGTCTTGCGATCGCCCGCGGCCAGCGCGGCGAAGAAGCGGGTGGCCGAGCGCTGCAGGTCGCGATGCCAGCCGTTGAAGACCTGGCGGCTCACGAGGGCGAGCGCGCCGCGGGCATCGGCGCGATAGCGGTCCTCCTGCTCGGCCTGTACGTCGCAGCCGGGCTTCCAGCCAGGATAACGGAGCTCGCGGCGCAGCACGATACGGTCCGCGGTGACGTCCATGTGCGAGACCCACAGGCCCTCGGGGTAGCGGTCGACGCTTCGCCACACGGGCATGAGTTGCCCGTCCCGCACGCGCCAGAGCTCGAGGCGGAGCGGCCAGCTCTGCGGCCCCGCCTCGCCCGACCAGGCGAGGAGGAACTC
>DATGCY010000384.1:0-3776 GCA_035311385.1 Candidatus Methylomirabilota bacterium | reverse complement strand
GGTGGGCGACGGCGGCGACGTGGTCGGGTGCGCGGCGAAGATCGTGGGCCTCCAACGCCCGGGGCAGTGGCTCGATCCCGGCCCCTTCGGCTGCCTCGGCGTGGGGCCGTCCTTCGCCATCGCGGCCAAGCTGCTCCGCCCTGCCGATCGCGTGCTCCTCATCGCGGGCGACGGCGCCTTCGGCCTCAACGGCATGGAGATGGAGACAGCGGTGCGCTTCAAGCTGCCCATGACGGTGGTGATCGGCAACGACGGAGGTTGGGGGCAGATCCGCAACCCCCAGCTCTCCTTCTTCGGCGCCGAGCGCCAGGTGGCGACCTCGCTGCCTTACACGCGCTTCGATCAGATGGTGGAAGCGCTCGGCGGCAAGGGCGTGCACGTGACGGAGCCCTCGGCGCTCCGCCCCGCGCTCGAGCGCGCCATGGGCTCGGAGGACATCACCTGCATCAACGTGGTGCTGGACCCCGGCGCGTATCGTCGCACGGGCCAGGTCTCGATGGCCATCTAATGATGAGCGGCCACCTCCCAACCCTCTCCCTCCCGAGAGGGAGAGGGCAGGGTGAGGGTGGGGTCGACTGCGCGTGTGCTCGCCCCCTCACCCTGCCCTCTCCCCGGAGGGGAGAGGGATTGCTGTGAAGGTCACGTTCCTCGCGCCGCACATCAGAATCGCGGGCGGCGTGCGCGCGATCCTCACCTATGCGGATCGACTGGCAGGACGCGGCCACGACGTCACCGTGCTCGTCCCTGCCAAGCACGTGTGGCGGACATGGTCGCGCAACCTGCGCGGCGCGGGACCGGACTGGATCCCGGGCTTTCGCCCGCGCGTGCGCTGGGTCGCCTCGTGGGATCCCCCGCGCCTACCGTCAGGCGACGCGCTGATCGCCACCGCATGGCAGACGACGGCCGCCGTGGCCGCGGCCCCACGGAGCTGTGGCGCCAAGTTCTATCTCGTCCAACACTTCGAGAGCCTCTATCATGGCGCGCCGGCCGAGGTGGACCGGACCTACGCCCTGCCCCTGCGGAAGATCGTGATCTCCTCGTGGCTCCGCGACATCATGAAGGAGCGCTTCGGCGCCGAGGCCGAAGTGCTCGTGACGCCGGTGGATCGCACGCTCTTTCATCCCGTGGAGGGCGCGCGCGCTTCCGACGCGCTACGCGTGCTGATGCTGCATCACGACTACGCATGGAAGGGCGTGCGGGAAGGCATCGAGGCGATGGCCGCGGTGCGGACGAAGCATCCGGAGGTGCAGCTCGTGGGCTTTGGGGTGCGGGCGCCGCGCGAGAAGCTTCCCTACGACGAATTCCATGAGAACCTGCCCCAGGAACGACTCGCCTGGCTCTACAGCCGCTGCCCCATCTATCTCTGCCCGTCCTGGGACGAGGGGCTCGGCATGCCCTCGATGGAGGCCATGGCCTGCGGCGCCGCCCTCGTCACCTTCGACAATGGGGGCAGCCGTGACTACGCGAAGGACGGCGTCACCGCGCTCGTGGCGCCGCACCGTGATGTGGGTGGGCTCGCGCGGTGCCTCGAGCGCATGGTGTCGGACGATGCGCTGCGCGCGGAGATTGCCGCCCGCGGGCGCCAGTTCGTCACGCAGAGCTTCGACTGGGACCGCGCCACCGCGCGGCTGGAGGTGATCCTCGGTGGCTACTGAGCGGCGGTAGCCGGAGGCGCCACCGACACGCCACGATACCCGGTGTTCTGGATCGAGCGTGCCACCATCCCCGAGGCCTTGGCCTCTTCTACGAATGCGCGCAAGTAGACGAAGCCCGCGTCGCGACCCTTTGGCGTGCCCACGGACTGCGGCACCGCCATGAACCGCCCATCGATCATGCGCGATCCCGGCAGCTTCTCGGAGAGCGACACCAGCGCCTGGCTGAGACCGGCCAGCGCCTCCACCCGGCCCTCAGCGAGGAGCTTGAAGGCGGCCTCGGCGTTGTCCGCGCGCACCAGGTTGGCGCGCTTGAGGTTCCGGCTGAGATAGAGCTCGTAGTTGGCGCGCGCCGGCGCGGTCACGCGTACGCCTTCCTGGTCGACGTCCGCGATGGTGCGCAGCCGCGAGTTCGCGGGCACGAGGTAGGTTGCCTCGAGCTCGAGATAGGCCGCGGTGAAGTCGATCTCCCCGGCGCGCGCGGGATCCGATCCGAGGAAGGCGATGTCCCAGGCCCCGGCCTTGGCCCCGTCGACCATCGTCCCCACCGCCGTGTACGCCACGAGCTCAACGGGGACGCCTAGACGCTTGCCCAGCTCACGGGTGAGATCGATGGCGGGCCCGCGGGAATCGCCCGTGGCAGGATCCTTCTGGGCGAGGATGAAATTGCCGTAGTTGATGCCCGCGCGCAGCTTCCCCGTGGGAGCGAGCGCCGCGCGGGCGGCCGGGCTGGGCGGAGGTGCCGACGAGGCGCAGGCCGTCATGAGGGCCACCCCGGCCACGACAAGGGCGATTCGATGCATCGTGCGGCTCCTCTGTCGATCCGACGCGCAGGCATCGTGTCACTCCATTTTGCAGGTGGAGCGGATCTTGCCGATCCGCTCGTCAATCTTCCGGTTGTATTCGCCCGTGCCGACCTCGTAGGTTGCGCCCCCGGTGCCCGTGACCTCGTCGACGAGGATCGTGGTCGGCAACGCGTAGCTCATCCCTTCGGCGGCTTCCGTGGCCTTGCTGACCTTGTCCGCCTCGAGCGCCCGGATGTCGGCTTCGGCCGTAGAGCAGTTGATCGGCTGCTCGAGGCTTTCCTCGACTTTGGCGTACTTGGACGCGCACCCCGCCGCCAGGAAAGGCGCGAGGGCAAGGACGGCGACCAGACCGAGCCTTCTCACCATTTGAGCCCTCGCCTCCCCGCTCGACGCGGGTGTGTCAGCGGCCCTCTCCCCGGATGATGGAGAGGGGAAGGCACCAGCTCGCTCGCCCACTATCGGTCAGCCCTTGAACCAGTCGCGCAGCGGCTTCACCGTGGCTCCCGCCTTCACGAGGCCTTCGCGTACGGCGGCCACGATCTTGTCGGAGCCCGGGCTGTCACCGTGGATGCAGATGGTATCGACCTTGGCGGTGATGGTCTTGCCCGTGATCGTCGTCACCTTCTGCTCCATGGCCATTCGAACCGCCTGGTCCGCGGCCTTGGACGGATCGGTGATCAGCGCGTCCTTGCCGAGCTTGCGCGTGACGAGCTGGCCGTCGTCGGCGTAGACGCGATCGGCGAAGCCCTCCGCGGCCACGCGCGCCTTGGTCTTGCGCGCCTCCGCGTCGTACTTGGTCATGGCCATGACCATGAGGATCAGGTTCGGGTCGAGCTCCAGCACCTGCTCCGCGGAGGCGCGGCCCAGTTCGAGGTTGTCCTCGAACATGTGGTACTGGATGCCGTGCGCCTTCACGTGCTGGAGCTTCGCACCCGCCGCATGGACGAACGAGCCGAGGGCGCCGACCTGGTAGCGGTGATAGTCCTTGATCTCCTGCGGCGTGACGTCCATGCGGCGCCGGCCGAAGCCCATGAGATCAGGCAGGCCGGGATGGGCGCCGATGGCCACGCCGTGCTTGAGGGCCAGCTCCACCGTCTTCCGCATCACGTGCGGGTCGCCGCCGTGGAAGCCGCAGGCCACGTTGGCGGAGGTGATGTGGGGCATGACGCCCTCGTCGTTGCCGAGGGTCCAGCGGCCGTAGCTCTCGCCCATGTCGCAGTTGATGTCGATGTATGTCGTCATAGCTTTGGCAAGACCTCCTTGGCGACCCGCTCCACCTGCGCGGGCTCGTAGCGGTACGGGATGAGGATGATGCGGT
>DATGCY010000383.1:0-6107 GCA_035311385.1 Candidatus Methylomirabilota bacterium | reverse complement strand
TAGTCGCCGGCCCGCGGGATCTGGCTCTCGTGGCCGACAAAGAGCCACGCGCGGGCGAAGACCTGCTCGAGCTCCTGACGGTAGATCTCGTCGTTGACGAAGATCTCTCGACTCACGATCCCCTTGTCGATATCGACCAGGCCTCCGAGACTCGGGGACTTCGCGTCAGACATGTGTGTTCCTCTCTCGGCTAGAACTGCTTGAGGAGCTTGGTGCGCACCACGGGGAGGCGCGCCTGGTTCCAGGCGCTGATACCGCCGCGGTACCAGTAGAGGTTCGTGTAGCCGAGGTCGCTCGCGGTCAAGGCCGCGTTGTAGGAAAGCCAGCACTCCCACGAGAGGCAATAGACTACGAGCGGCGCCGTCTTGTTCGGGGCGACCTGATAGAGCAACGAGCGGAGCTCGAGGTATTCGGAGCCCGATAGCTGCGCCTTCCCCATGCCCTGGATCCACACGGTGCCCGGCAATGCGAAGGCGCCCTCCGTCCAGTCGAGCACGTTGATCAGCACGACCTTCGAGCCCTTGTAGAGCTCCACCAGCTCCCGCGTGGTAATCGTCTTCGCCCCGGGAGCGCTTCGCGGGGTAGCCGCGTGCATGGTGCCCGTGTGACGAGCGCGAGTGGGTGCGATGCCAGCGTCGTGCCCCTCGTTGAAGTAGTATTCCGACCCAAGCGAGGCCTGCCTCAGCAGCTCGACGGCCTTGTCGTAGAGGGTCTGAGGAGTATAGGTCGACGCCGACACCGCATCGTCATCCAGCGCGGCCAGGAAGCAGGGATGGCGTTGATTTCGCGTCTGGCATTCCGCCAGGGCGCCGCGGCGCGCCTCCTCGACGGTCGCTCGACCTTGCGCCATTCCCCAGCCGCCCGCCTCGGTCAGCGCCAGGGCCTTGTGGCGCTTGGTCGAGGCCACGAACTCCTGCTCGATCCTCGCCTTGGCTCCGTCGTTGATGAAAGGAAGCGCCGCGGCACGGAGCCGCGTTGACGGATCGATCCTGGCCACGGACACCGAAGCAGGAGGAAGGGCGGTCGCAGATGTCACGGCCGCCGGGGCGGCAGTATCGGGACGGAAAGAGAAGTCGCCGGTGAGCGAGGAGGAGATCCAGGGCACCTGCTTGCCACCGGTCGCGCGCGCGACGTCGGCGGTCACCCGCCTGAACACCTTGTCGATGTCGGTGTCGGGCTGCCGGAGGCTCTGCAAAAGATAGTGGGTGTACAAGCCGTTCCGGCCCGTGCCGTCCAGGGCCACCGAGCCGGGAGCCGTCGCGAAGGCGATGTAGGTGCCCTGGGCCGCCTCCATCTGAGCCAGCCCGCGTGTGGCGGAGCGGAAGCTGCGCGCGACCGGATTGTCACGGCAGGCGTCGAGGATCACGAGATTCACGCGGTTGCCCGCCTCGTCCATCGCCGCGAGCACTCGATTGGCATCGACGGCATCGAACTCGAGTTGAGACTCGCTGCTGATGTCCGCGTTCACCGGGATCAAGTAGTTTCGGCCCCGGCTCTGCACGCCGTGCCCGGCGAAGTAGAAGAGTCCTACGCCGCCCGCCCTGAGTTGCTGGCCGAGTTCGCCAACCGCCTCGATCATCTGGCGATGCGTGGCGTTCTGCCGAAGGGTGACACGAAAGCCCAGCGTGCGCAGCATGTGGGCCATGTCCTCGGCGTCGTTGACCGGGTTCTTGAGGGGGGCGACCGCATAGGACGAGTTGCCGATGACGAGGGCCGCCCGCGGCTCGGGGCGGTCCTGCGCACCGACACGACTTGCCAGGAGAAGGACCGTGAACACGGCCAACAGGACGACCCCTCCCGCCCGCAGGCTATCCCTTCTGAAGGAGCGAAGGCAGTGCGTTCCCATGACGCTGACCCTGCCAGATGGTTCTCGGCTAGGTCAAGCCCGCACCCGGCCGGCGAGCATCACGTGCGCCTTTCGGCAGATCGGCGATCGGCACCCCGATTGTGCGGGAACCGCTCGTCGGGGACCTACTCTACCCCCGCCGAGTGGTGTCCCGCGCGTACATGGCCTTGAACTTGGCGGCGGACATGCTGTACCCGTCTCGGCCGTGGCGATCGTTGTAGACGAGGTAGTCTCCCTTGCGATAGCGGGTGGCTCCCTCCTTCGTTTTGATGCGGCCGGCTTCCGTGGCCACCTCTGCCCATACGGGCGTCTTCTTCACATAGCGGCCCCGACTGACCTGCTGGTACGTCCTCGCAAAGACCGTGCTGGCCACCGTGTAGATATCGCCGTCGTTGTCGACCAGCCAGTCGCCCCGTTTGGCTCGCTGCCGGCCACCCCATTTCTGATAGGACAGCCCATCGGTCTGGAGGTCGAGCCGCACGGCGACGACGGACTGACTGGGCTTCTTCCGATACTTCAGTCGCTGGCCCATCACGGTCTCATGCGCCGGGCAAGTCGAACGCCTTCGGGAAGTGGTCCGGTCGAATGTCCCGGCGCGCCGCGACCTGGCCCAGGCGATGCAGCGTCTCCATATTCGCCGGGGCGTCCATCGCGCTCAAGGATTCGACCACCTCGTCGTCGAGCGTCGGATCGAGACGCTTCACCATCTCGTCGCGCAGATCGACGTTGTACCGCAGGTAGCTGAGCACGGGGGCACCGCTCAACCCATCATTCTGGAGATCGCCGACTTCGCGGTCGAAGGCGCGCGCGGTCGGACTTTTCGACAGCCACTGCATGAGCATCTCTTGAAGAGTGGCCGTGTCGTTCATCAGGGACAGCAGCGCATTCACCGCCTGTTTGGCCGCCACCTTGGCATGCGTCACGTCAGGATCCGCCGCCCCCGTCCCCACGGAGACCACGAGGAGTCTCTCGGCGCCCGTGGGCCAGCCGAGCCGATACCCGTCCATCGTCGCGTACATCACCGACATCAGCGCCGGATTGTTGAAGGGGCTCACTCCTCCGTCCACAAACTCCCCCGTCACCGCCTTCGCCCCTGGGAGGTTGGCAATCGTGATCGATTCCGGGTCGAAGAAGGCCGGCGCCGCCGTCGATGCGCGCACCACCTGCCACAATGGATAGTCCCCGTTGCCTACGACTCCCTCTGGTCGGGTGCTGAAGTACTTGCCACGGGGATTGTTGCTGATCGGCCAGGGGCTGCCGGTATCGATGCGCTTGGTCATGACCAGCAATCCCGTCTTGAGATCTGGGCTGCCCAAAGTGGTCTTGGCGCCATAGACCTTCTTCAGCTCCGCGATCAGCTTGGCCTCGTCGTACTTGGCACGTAGCAGGCCCTGCCGCAGGAGGGTCTTCGTGAAGACGACGGCACCCAGCTGCATGTACTTGGCCCGGACTTCCTCGACCGTCCAGCCCAGGGCAAGGGTGGCCGCGATGATCGCCCCCGTGGACGTTCCCGCAATCAGGTCGAAGTAGTGGCACAGCCGAAACCCGGCGTCGCCGCCGTGCCGTTGCCGCAGGATATCCTCGATCTCCTGCAAAAGGGCCAGGCTGAGGATCCCTCGCAACCCCCCCCCGTCCAGGGCCAGGATCCGCTTCGGTGCGCCGTCCGCGGCCAGATGCTGCTCACCCGTCTTGATCGCATACGGCATGATGACGCTCTCCTCTTAGATCAGCTGCTTCAATCGGGTCACCATTGCGCTCAGGGCAGCCTGCTGGCCGGCGTCGGTCACGTGCCGCAGGCTCAACTCCAGATCGGGAAGCGTGGTGGCGAGCTTCCACGTGGAGGTGTCGGCGCCCTCGATCTCATCGAGGAGCGTTTGCGCGGCCTCCACGTCGCCGGCGTCGAAGGCCGCGCCGAGCAGCGTGGGAAGCAGGAACTCGTCTACGGCCTTGCGTTCCCGAGCCCGGAGGCAGGCATGATACACGACCTGAGCGACCCCGACGGCCTTCTCCGCATCGCCCTTGGCGCCACGCGCGCGATACAAGCGTGGCAGATTTGACGATGGGTAGTAGTCGTTGAGGTCGAGCATCATGCCGCGTTCGTAGTGCCTGATCGCCTCATTCAGGTAGCGCCGCTTGTCACCGTCGGTCGCCGCCTCCGCATAGAGCTTCTTGTAGCGGCCCCCGAGGAGACCTTCCCGCTCCGACGTCGGGCCGGCCGTCGCGATCAAAGCCTCGAGGGCGGCGATCGCATCGCGATGGTTCCCCAGCTTCGAGCGGGCCAGGCTCGTGAGCTCGCTCACGGATGGTTGCTTGGCCACATCCGCCGGCAGCTGGGGGACGAGGTCCACGATCTGCTGCCAGGCGCCCAGATGCTCGAACAGTTTGAGGAGGCTATGGGCCGCCAGCGGAGGAAGCGGTG
The DNA here is from genome assembly GCA_035311385.1 of Candidatus Methylomirabilota bacterium. Lineage (GTDB taxonomy): Bacteria > Methylomirabilota > Methylomirabilia > Rokubacteriales > CSP1-6 > AR37. The sequence continues at coordinate 1,842 of DATGCY010000383.1, read as the reverse complement.
CGCCGCTGGATTCTTTCAAGACTTCCACGGCCAGCGCCTGTTGCTGGTCACTCGGCGCCGTGCGCACCGCGGACAGGCGTGCTTGAAACGCCGTCAGCGCTTCGAGCTGCTTGCGCATGACGGTGGCGCGTTGCGGATCCACCCCGGTGGGGAAGCCTGGGAGCACGGTGTAGATCGGTGACAAGCCCTCGACCATCGGCTGGACGCCCGTGACGAGAGCATCCCTTATTTGCCCGGCCGCGGCCTCGTCGAGCGGCATCGCGGCGAGGGGATAGCGCACGGTGCGCATCTGCGCCACGTCGAAGAGCTGCCGGGACCAGTCCGCGGCCAGCAGCACGCACCCGACGTCCCGGCAGGCATGCCGGACGCCGACTTCGTAATAGACATTGCCGTTCGGAATCGTCATGTCGGCGAGCACCAGATCGGAAAAGTACAGGCGCTCCAGCATCTCGTTGATGATCAGCGATCCGACCTCCTGATCCGCCCGCACGGCGTCGTAGCCGAGTTTCTCGATGGCGGGCTTGAACGCTCGGTCCCACAGCGCATCGAAGTCGATCTCCGCCAAGCCCTGCCCCACCGGAGCGTCCGTCTTCTTCTTCCCGAACGGCATCACCATGAAACAGATGCGGCGTGGTGTCAGGCTCACGTCACTCCTCCTTGCCCTCGCAATCGATACCCGCTACCGGTCCGACCGCACGATGGCACCCGATGCCCGAAACGTGCGCCCGAGACGAGCGAGGGCATCGGGTGCCGAGCTTGCCGTCTTTACGCCACCAGCTGGATCGTCCAGAGATCGTCGCAGAGATTCGAGTCGGTGAGGTACCCGTAGGGGATGGTGAAGTAGCCGTGCATGCCCCACCCCGTGCCCCAGGAGTTGCGCATGATGAAGCGCTGCTCCGCGTCGTGATAGCCGACCGCGAGGATGGCATGTCCGCCCAGGAGCTTTTCGCTGTTGGACGGCATGGGGACCACGCCGGTCTTCGCGACCTGGGCAGATTCGAAGGACTCGTAGACGGAGATGCCGAGCACGATGGGCGTCCCCGCGGCGAGGCAGGCGCGCATCTGGTCCAGCGTCTGCACCACGCGGCGATAGCTCAGCGCCTTGCCGAGCTGGGCGTCCTTGAAGGCCTTGGGAGGCGGCTTCTTGGTGAAGTTGCTGATCACGTACGGCCAGTCGGTCTCCGGGCAGGCGCCGATGTGGTTCACGGACTTGATGCCGTCGCGGATCTGGGCCCCCGCGTCCTGGCTCACCGTGTGCTCCATCACGCGCTCGTTGTAATAGATGAAGAGGCGGGAGGGCGTGAAGGGCTTGTGCTCCTTCTGCCGCATCTGCTCGTATTGGATGGCCCCCGCGATGGCGTTGGCCGTGCACGAGCCGAGCTGCCCCTGGTCATAGACGGGAGGACAGCCGGGCCGCATGTCGACGGAAGGCGGCGGCGCGGCGACGGCGGCGGGGGCCGCGTACACCAGATCGCGCTGATCCGGCACGTCGGGGGTCCAGCCGTAGTGCCCGAGGTACTTGCCGCCGGGGGCGGCGGGCTTGCTCCGGGCCTTCGCCACGCTGCGCTTCTTCGACGCCGTCTTCGTCTTCTTCTTGGCCATGTCGTTCCCTCCTGACTGCCCGTTCGAGCCACGGGGCCGAATGGCGCTTGTCTCACCCACCGCCTCGGCGCCACAGCGAGGCGGCGGAAAGGCAACTATGGTCCCTGCGTCTGACCCAGGAAATCGCGGGCCGGTGTGTCCACTCCTGCCGCGGCGGCGCCCCCAGGCGCCGCCATCACTTCAGCCAGAGCGAGGAGCGAGCGCTGATGCTGCGAGTAGTCCTCGGCGGCCGCCCCCGGC
>DATGCY010000382.1:0-2863 GCA_035311385.1 Candidatus Methylomirabilota bacterium | reverse complement strand
GGCTACCAACTCGTGAAGCCCGGGGATCTTGATCGACTGCTTGCGGAACGAAAGGCGGCCGCGAATGGTCGCCAAGACTTCGTTGCACCGCGCCCCTTCGTCAAAGGCCTGCCTCCAGTTGAACTGACACGAGTCCCAGCGGTTGATCGGCCGGAGAGGCAGGGTCAAGCGCGCCGCCTGTTGGACGCCTACAAGCTCGCGTCGTCCAAGGAGCCGAAAGCGCTGCTGGCCCGCGAGAAAGAGGATCTCTGGACGAACCTTGTCCGGAGAGAGCTCGGGGAGCTGCTAGACATCTTGGCAGCCGACGACGCGTCTCGCCTCGCCAGCTACCTGCTCAGATTCGGCGAGCAGTACACGTGGTTTGGTGGCCTGACCTTCGCGCTTGATGGCTACATCGGCTCAGCGAGCGAGTCTCGCTCTGCCCTGATTTACCTCGAAAAACTGGTTTGCTTGGCAGAAGCCGTTGGCGCGTTGCCGATAGAACATCCCGAGCACGGTCGCTGGGGTGAGAACATTTACACGGATGTTGACAAGGTGATTTCGGGCATTGAGCAGGAGCTCGGTGTGTCCATTTCGCCACCAGAGGGTGCGGTATTCGTCGTTGGGATAAGAACAGACCACGGCGTCTTCCACTACCGCCACTTGAACGCGATCTACACCGCGCACATCCTCTCAGCCCTTGTGCCGGGGGCCGCCGCCGTTGCCGAGTACGGCGGCGGCCTGGGAGCGGTTGCCTTCTATGCGCGACGCATGGGCATCAACGACTACACGCTATTTGATCTGCCTATCACGAACATTTTTGCTGGCCACTTCCTCATCAACGCCTTGGGATCGAATGCCGTAACGTTGTTCGGTGAGACACCACGCAACGACACAGTGAAAGTGATGCCATTCTGGACATGCCGCGACGTGGCGGCGGACGCTTTCGACCTTTCTCTCAATCAAGACTCATTCCCCGAAATCGATGCGGGCTTAGTTGGGCTGTTTCTGAAGGAGATTCGCCGGACCACGCGCGCTCTATTCCTGTCCATCAATCACGAGGCTCAGTCCGATATGACTGAAACGGAAAAGCAGTTGAATCTCTCAGCGATGCTGAAGGGCGATGTAGGCTATCGACGGCTTTCTCGCAAGAAGTACTGGCTTCGAGAGGGTTACGCCGAGGAGCTCTACCGCGTGTCGAAGTAAGGCTGCAGCACCATCGCCGTCAGCGATCAGTGGAGTCGCGAGCCTGTGGCCACCTGCTCCCCCGGGGGATCGCCGGGCGGTGGACCGGCTCGACGCCACGATACCAGAGGCAACCATCCGCGACCCCGGCCCAACCACCGAACATCAGGAAGACACTTCTACAACAATTCCAGTGTCTTAAAATTGGCTGTATCCGATCTGAGGCGTTGACGGTTTCGCACTTCGTCCCGACACTCGCCTCATGTTGGCGCGCGTGCGGTCGGCCACCGTCTTCGGCGTGGAGGCCGACGACGTCTTCGTGGAAGTCGACGTCGCGCCGGGCTTACCCTCCTTCACCACCGTCGGTCTTCCCGATTCCGCGGTGCGCGAGAGCCGCGATCGCGTCCGTGCGGCCATCCGCAACGCCGGCCTCGAGTTCCCCATGGACCGGATCACTGTGAACCTGGCGCCCGCCGAGGTCCGGAAGGTCGGCACAGCCTTCGACCTACCCATGGCTTTGGGAATACTCGTCGCCACAGAGACGCTCAAGCCGGAGCGACTCGAGCACATGGCCGTGCTCGGCGAGCTTTCTCTCGACGGCCGCATCCAGCCCGTGCGCGGGGTGTTGCCGATCGCGCTCCACTGTCGACGGCGCGGCGTTCATCGCCTCCTCGTGCCCGTGGGTAACGCCGAGGAGGCGGCGGTGGTGGGTGGCGTTGCCGTGATTCCCCTGGGCACGCTCCACGAGGCCCTCGAGTACCTGAATGGGGAGCGCCGGATCGCCGCGCACCGACCCGGATCGCTAGGCGGCGCCCCGAGCACGGACGAGGCGTTGGATCTCGCCGACGTGCGCGGCCATCTCTGGGCAAAGCGCGCCCTCGAGATCGCCGCGGCGGGAGGTCACAACCTGATCATGGTGGGGCCTCCCGGATCCGGCAAGACCATGCTCGCTCGACGGCTCAGTAGCATCCTCCCGCCGCTCGCGTTGGAGGAAGCCATCGAGGTGACCACGCTGTGGAGCGTGATGGGGCTGCTCGCGGCTGGGCACGGGCTGGTGCGGGAGCGGCCGTTCCGCGCGCCTCATCACACCATCTCGGGAGCCGGGCTCATCGGGGGAGGAAGCGTGCCGCATCCCGGCGAGGTGAGCCTGGCCCATCTTGGCGTGCTCTTCTTGGACGAGCTACCCGAGTTCTCCGTGCGCGTCCTCGATTCGCTGCGCCAGCCCCTCGAGGACGGCACGGTGGTCGTGTCGAGAGCGGCGGGCCGTGCGGCCTTTCCCGCTCGCTTCCAGCTCGTAGGCGCCGCCAATCCTTGTCGCCGCGGCTGCTCCTCCCTGGATGCCTGCATCTGCTCGCCGGGGGAACGGCAGCAGTACCTCGCCCGGCTCTCGCGCCCGCTCCTCGACCGGATCGATCTCCACCTCGAGGTGCCCGCCGTGCCCTATGCCGATCTCTCGGGGGGAGGAGGCGAGCCCTCGGCGGTCATCCGCGCGCGGGTCGAGGCGGCACGTCAGCGACAGAGCGCGCGCCTGGCCGGCTCCGGAGCACGCGTGAACGCTCGGATGAGCGGACGCCAGGTGCGCCGCTTCTGCGCGCCTCCGCCCGAGGGCGCCCGGCTCCTCCAGGAGGCGGTGAGCCGCTTGGGCCTTTCCGCGCGCGGTCACGACCGCGTCCTCAAGGTCGCCCGCACTATCGCTGAC
>DATGCY010000381.1:0-7043 GCA_035311385.1 Candidatus Methylomirabilota bacterium | reverse complement strand
CGTCGAAGGAGCGAGTGGTGATGACGGGCGTGCGATGGATGCGCCCCTTGAGGCGCGACGCCGCCGCGCGAATGTCCTCGATGCCGATGGAGCTCATGTCCACCTCCGCCGTCTCTGCATGAGGCCCTCCTCTCGATGAGGGCGATTATAGAGGAGACCGTCGCCCGCACGGTATACTTCGCCCATGCGACTGCTCGTCCTCACCGTGCTCACCGCGCTCCTCCTCCAGGGTTGCACGCTCGTCGACATCGAGCTTCAGCCACGCATCCGCCCTCTCCGCGAGGAGACGGTCGAGGGCGAAGGCAAGGCCAAGATCCTCCTCATGGACGTCTCGGGCGTGCTCGCGGACGAGACGGGGAGCGTCGTCCTCGGCACGCCGCCCCCGCGCGTGCCCATCGTGGCTCGCGTGCGCGAGGAACTGCAGAAGGCGGAGGACGACAACGAGGTGCGCGCCCTCATCGTCCGCATCAACAGCCCGGGCGGCACCATCACCGCCTCCGACCTGATCTATCGCGAGATCGAGGTCTTCAAGACGCGGCGGAAGGTGCCTGTGATCACCATCTTGATGGACGTGGCCGCCTCCGGCGGCTACTACGCCGCCCTCGCGGGCGACACCATCATCGCGCTTCCCACCACTGTCACCGGCAGCATCGGCGTGGTGATGCTCACCGTGAACGCCCAGGGCCTCATGGAAAAGATCGGGGTCGCCCCCCTCGCCATCAAGTCCGGGGCGATGAAGGACGCGGGCTCACCCTTCCGGCCCCTCACCGAGCAGGAGCGCGCGGTGTTCCAGTCGGTGATCGACGAGATGTACGCGCGCTTCGTGAGCCTCATCGTGCGCTCGCGGAAGATGCCCGAGGACAAGGTGCGCGCCGCGGCCGACGGCCGCATCTATACCGCGGAACAGGCCAAGGCGCTAGGACTGGTTGACGAGATTGGCTACATGGACGACGCGGTGGCCGCCGCGCGCAAGGCCGCGGGAGTCGCCGAGGCGCGTGTGGTCATGTACCACCGGCCCAAGGAGTACCGGGCCAATTACTACTCGACGGCGCCAGCTCCCACTCCGGGGGTCGATACCACGCTCCAGCAGCTCACCGCCCTGGTCAGCGGCTCGGGCGCGCGCTTCCTCTATCTGTGGTGGCCCTGAGCCAGTGACCGCCGCGCCTACTGCTGGGTCTGGGGCTGGCGGAACGTCGTGTGGCAGGCGCCGCAGGTGACGCGCCCGTAGTCCTTCATGATGTCGGCCACCGCTTTCTCGTCGTTGGCCTGAGCGGCGTCTCGAAGCCGCTCGGACCAGATCGTCATGTTCTTGGCCGTGGCCTCGAACTCTCCCCACCGTTCCCAAATCTCCGGCTTGGCCTTGCTCCTGGATGGCAGCGAGCCTTCCGGGAAGAGGGACGGGATCTGCATCGAGGTCACGGCCTCCACCTCGGCGTTCGGGGCGATGCCCTTGATGTCACCCGCCTTGAACTTCGCCTGGATCTCGTTCCACTGCGCGCCCTGGATTTTCATCAGGCGCTGACGATCGTACACGACGTTACCCGTACCCACCATCCTCGGAGCCGAGCCAGTGGTGCAGGCGCTCACCATGGCCGCGACCAGCCCGAGCAGCAGGATGCGGCGGCGGTGTACCGTCGTTCGTCGGATCATGTCACCTCCCCGTATAGGATAGATGCCTCGGCTAGTCGATCTTGTTCTTCACCGCGGGGATGCTCTTCAAGAAGCGCGCGATCGCCTGAAGATCCGCCTTCGTCATGTCCTTGTAGCCGGCCGCCGTCCCCTGGATCATCTCGCCCATGAGACCGCCCGCGACGTCGCCGTCCGGTCGATTGCCCGTCTGCAGATACGTCACGATCTGCTCCTCGCTCCAGTCCAGACCCGTCCCCTTGTCAGGCGTGAGATTGGGAGTGGCCTGGCCCTCGGGTCCCGTCTTCTTGGTATTGCCGGCGAGAAAGCGGGAGGTGTCCAAAGCCATGGTCAGGGCGGAGCGGGGCGTGTGGCACTCGCTGCAGTGGCCGACGGCGCGCACGAGATACTCTCCGCGCGCCACTCCGGAGACCGGAGCGGTGGCCGGCGGCGTCTCCTTGGAGGCGAAGGTCATGAGCCAGGCGGGCAGGAACACGCTCTCGAACATGGGAATGGTGATCCTCTTCGGCGGCGTGGGCTTGTTCACGGGAGGCACGCTGCGCAGGAACTTCACCAGCGCGGTCAGATCTTCCTCGGCCATACCGTTGAACGACGTGAACGGATGCACGGGGAGGATGCGCTCGCCGTTGGGCCGCCGGCCCAAGCGGACGGCGGTGATGATCTGCTCGTCCGTCCAGCTCCCGATCCCCGTCTTCGGGTCGGGAGTGATGTTGCTCGAGTACACCGTGCCGAACGGGCCGTCGTACTTGCGGCCGCCCGCGTTGACGGCGCCCTTCGGCTCCGTATGGCAGCCGCAGCCTCCCGTGGCCCCGAAGACGTACTTGCCCCGCGCGAGCTGATCCGGCTCCGCGGCCCCCGCGGCGAGCGCGGAGCCCAGGAGCAGCAGGAGGGCGACGAGCAGCGAGAGCACGGGCAACCCTCCAAACGTTCGCTTCACCGCGCAGGTTCCCTCGTTCACCGCGGGGGCTCTTTGCCGCCATAGCCGACGTAGTCCTGCTCCTCGTTCCACAGCGCCCAGTTGTTTTCCGCCAGCTCGCGGGTAATGGGCCGGTTCGCCGCCGGCGGCCCCGAGGGGGGTACCAGCACCTCCTGCTGCTCGGGCAGGCTCCGCTCCCAGGTCGCGGCCGGATCGGAGCCATGGACCACGGCGAGCCCATGATGGGTCCGCACGAGGACGGAGCCGTCGCGATTCAGCCGGAAGCTCGCCCCGCCGTCACGCACCCCCACACGCGCGGGCCCCGCGATCACCTCGATGGGCGCCTGGGCGTGGGTGCCCGGGATCACCGCGACCCACAGCCAGCCGCGATCGAGCCGCACGCGCACGGGAGCCGGCTCGGGCGTGCCCGCGGGCGGCGCCACGATGAATGCCTGCGTCAGCGCGGCCAGGCGAATGGCGTTGCCTCCCACGGTGCGAAGGGCCGCGCGCACATTGGGGCCGGTACGAATGCCGTCACCCACCCGGAGCTCGTTGTGCAGGTCGACGGTATTCCACTTGCTGTCCCCTCGCTTGAACCACTCCGCCTTCCCGATGAGGGTGACCACCATCGCCGGCAGCTCGCTCGGCTGCGCCGCAACCCGCGGGGTCTCGCCCGCCAGGGCAAGAACGAGCAGCGTGGCGGCCATCCATCTGCGCACCATCATGACATGTCCTCCACGCGTTCCATCGCTAACGCCCGGTCCAGCGCGGTGCGCGCTTCTCGAAGAAGGCCGCGATGCCTTCGCGCGCGTCATCGGAGAGAGCGACCAGCGTCAGCAGCTCGCGCAGGTATCGGAGGGCAGTGCCGTATTCCATGCCGCTCGAGGTCGCCGCCGCCTCCTTGGCGAGACCGAGGGCGGTTGGAGAGAAGCCGGCGATGGTCCGAGCGAGGTCGCCCACCGTAGCCCCGAGCTGGGCCCGCGGCACCACCCGGCTCACCAGTCCCATGTCGCAGGCGTCCTGGGCGCTCACCGGCTCACCGGAGAGGATCATGAGCATGGCGCGCTTGCGTCCCACGCTACGCAGGATGGGCGCCATCACGATGAGGGGCAGGAGCCCGATCTTGATCTCGGGCAGCCCGAAGGTCGCGTCGTCGGAGGCGATCACGATGTCGCAACCCGCGGCGAGGCCGCAGCCGCCCGCCAGCGCATAGCCGTGCACCCTGGCGATGACGGGCGTCCGCATCCGCGCCATCTGCTCGAGAACGCGGGCGAGACCGCTGAAGGACTCGCGCGCGGCGAGGGTCGTGCCTCGATCCCCCACCCCCTTCAAGTCCGCTCCGGCGCAGAAGGCCTTCTCCCCCGCTCCCGCGAGCACGATGACCCGCGCCGCGGGATCCGCCTCGAGCTCGTGCAGCGCCTCCTCGAGCTCGCGAATCATGGTGGCGCTCAGCGCGTTGCGCACGTCCGGCCGGTTGAGAGTCACGGCGCCCACGCCGTCGGTCACCTCGACGAGGAGCGTCTCGTAGGTCACGACCCCGCCTCGCGCTCCTCCACGATGAGGAGCGTCTCGTAGGTCATGAGCCTTCCTCGCGCTCGTCCACGATGTCGAGGAATTGCTTCAGGATGCGCGCGGTGGCACCCCAGATGATGTCTTCCACGGAGACATCGTAGAAGTGTACGGGGTGCGGCTCGCCCCCGCGCTCCCAGAGCTCGGTACGAAAGATGGTGGGATCGCGCAGAGTGCTGAGCGGCACCTCGAGCACACGCTCGATCTCGCGTCCATCGGGCTGGTAGGCCACGGGTCTCGTCACGATGCCGACCACGGGCGTGATGACGAAGGGCGTGGCTCGTGTCTCCGTGTCGTCGAGCAGTCCCAGCACCTCGACCGCATCCGCGGGTAATCTGATCTCCTCCCACGCCTCGCGCAGCGCCGTCTCCACGCGCGAGCCGTCGCTCTCCTCCACGATGCCGCCGGGGAACGCGAATTGTCCCTTATGATGCGGCACCGCCGCCGATTTCTTGCTGAAGAGAATGTGGGGGCCATCGTGTCCCGTCGGCCCAGGTGTCACGGGCAGGAGCACCGCCGCCGAGATGAGATCGCTCCGGCTCGCCTCGTGCCGTGGCCGACGCGAGAGCGCCGCGTCGAGCCGCCGCCGGAGCTCGATCAGGTCCACGCTGCCGTGCCTGGGAACCGGGCGGCCACTCCTCCAGCAATAGCTCGGGGCGCCCGGAGGGCCGCGCCGTCGTCCGACGCGCGGGCAGCCTCGAGACGTTCGCGTGCATCGTCGGGGCCTTGCGTGCCCGCTCGTGGCCAGCCCATGAGCTCAGAGGACAGCGCGGGGCTCACACGAAGCGACACGACACGGATCCGATGCGGGTGAAACTCGCCCGGACGGTATCGCCCGCCTTCGGACGGAACACCTTGGAGATCGAGCCGGTGAGCACGATGTCGCCGGCGCGGAGACGGCCGCCCAGGCGCTCCAGCGCGTTGGCGAGCCAGGCCAGCGAGTTCAGCGGATTGCCCATCACCTCGGCCGCGGTCGCCGTGGCCATCCGCTGGCCATTCTCCTCGTAAACCACGCCCTCCAGCGAGAGATCGAGTCCCTGCACGGGGGTGAGAGACCCGCCCAGCACCATGGCGTTGGCGTAGACCCCGTCGGCCACCACGTCTGCGCCGCGCGGCTTCCCGGAGAGCCGGAAGTCGATCAGCTCGAAGCACGGAATGGCGCCCGCCACCGCCCGCAGCGCGGTCGACGCGGTGACACCGGGGCCGGAGAGATCGCTGGACATCACGAAGCCAACCTCCACCTCGAGGCCGACGCTCACGAAGCGCGACAACGGTACGTCATCCCCACTGCCGAAGGCGCTCGAGCCCAAGAGGAAGCCCAGCACCGGCTCGTGGACTCCGTAGCTCTCCTGCAGCGTGGCATTGGTGAAGCCGGCCTTCCAGCCCACCACCCGGTCGCCGCTCGCGCACAGCGCCCGCTCCAGCGATCGCTGGATGGCGTAACCCTCGTCGAGGGTGAGGTCGGGAGCGGTCTCCGACAGAGGCGGGCTGATTTCTCGGGCGGAACGGTTCGTCACGAGGCGCTGGACCGCGTCGGCGACGGCAATGGGCATGGAGGATCCTAGCGGCTCGGTGACGTCGCGCGCTCCGCGACGAGCGTGGCGACCGACCCGAGCACGGCGCCGGCGCCATCGGCGACCACGAGGTCGGCCTCGGGGTCCTGCGGCGTCGGCGTGCGATTCACGATGACGAGCCGCGCGCCCGCCCGCTTCGCGTGCATGGGCATGTGGGCAGCTGGGTAGACTACGAGAGAGGAGCCGACCACGATGAAGAGCTCCGCGGCCTGGGCCCGCCGCTCCGCCTCCTCGGTCTCCGCGGGCGGCATGGCTTCACCGAACATCACGGTGCGCGGCTTGATGATGCCACCGCACGGCGGCGGGCAGCCGGGCACCTCCACGCCCGCATCGAGCCACCCTTGGATCTCTGCCCGATCATACGGCCGGCCGCAGCGCAGGCAGCGGGCCCGGGTGGCGTTGCCGTGTAGCTCGATGACGCGGTCCTCGGGCAGACCGGCCCGCTGATGGAGGTTGTCGATGTTCTGGGTGATGACGCAATCGAGCCGGCCGAGACGCCACAGCGTGACGAGGGCGTGGTGACCGGGATTGGGTTCGGCGCGACGGATCACCGGATAGACGGCGCGGCCGAGCTCCCAGTAGCGCCGGCGCCCGGCCTCGGAACCGATGAAGTTCTGGAAAGTGAACTCGCTCGGATCGAAGCGATCCCAGACACCGCCCGGGCTGCGGAAGTCCGGAATTCCCGACTCGGTGCTCATGCCGGCCCCCGTGAAGACCACGGTGCGCTGCGAAGCAAGCACCCAGTCGGCGATCCGATCGAAAAGGCCCGTCACGAGCGGCGTTTGGCCTTCTTCTTCGATAGCTTCTTGCCTACTGCCTTTGGCTTCCGTTTAGGCACCTTTCGGACAGCGGGTCTTGGGCGCGAGGCGACGGCCTGCTCGTTGCGTGAGCCGATACCGCCGCGAATGTGGGCTCCACCCTCGATGGCGTCGATCCACTGGCCCAGCTCGTGCGCCAGCTCGTCGTAGCAGTGATCGCGGTAGGCGCGGAGCGCCTGCAGAGCAGCGGGATCCTTCCAGGGCTTGAGGACGAACGGGGCGTCGACGTCGAGGATGTCGAAAGGGCCCTCGGTCGCCATCTGCATAACGATGTAGCGTCGGGTCAGCTCTGCCATGTCACCTCCGTCCGCGGCTGCGAGAGCGAGCCGACCAGACCGAGCCCGGCTCGAGACTTCCGATCGTAACCTGGGCCCTTCAGGGCTGCGACAGCACCGCGACCGCCGAGACCGAGCCGGGCCCTCCCAGGTTGTGGGCGAGCCCCATGTTGGCGCCCGCCACCTGCATCTTGCCCGCCCGCCCGAGCAGCTGGTCGTGGACGTTGTTGATCATCCGAATGCC
>DATGCY010000380.1:0-2835 GCA_035311385.1 Candidatus Methylomirabilota bacterium | reverse complement strand
CCCACAATGGTCTCGAGGGGGGCGTCGGCCTTGAAGGTGGCGCGCGAGTAGTTCGAGAGCATCTTGAAGTTCATGGGCTCGGCGAAGACCACTCCTGGCCACGCCGCGGCCAGGACGAGGGCGAGCACACCAGGCGTGAGGCGTCGCATCATCCGTGTCTCCTTGTGAGGTAGGTAGTCGGCGCAGGCTCGGGGCTGCCCTCACAACTCAGGAGCCGGCCCGGCGGTTCCCACTCACGGTGGGCGCGGTGTCGCCGCCCAGCCGGGCTTCCATGACCAGCGCGTCTTCGCCGGTGTCGAAGTAGTAACCCGAGCGCCGGCCGATGACCTGGAAGCCCAGGCTCTCGTAGAGCCGGAGCGCATGCGTGTTGCTCGGGCGCACCTCGAGGAAGGCGAGGGTCACCCCGCGCGCGCCACCCTCGGCCATGGTCAGGGCGAGCAGCCGTTTCCCTACCCCGCGCCGCCGCCACTCGGGATGCACGGCGAGATTGGTGATGTGGATCTCGTGGCCGATCTCCCACAAGCAGACGTAGCCGACCACGCGCTCCCCCGCGCGCATCACCGTGCAGCGAGCGACCTTGTTCTGCTCGATCTCGTAGCAGAAAGCGGCGCGGGTCCACGGGGTAACGAAGGACACGCGCTCGATGGCGAGGACCTCATCGAGGTCGGCCTCGCCCATGGACGCCACGGTCAGCTCGACCTCTACGCGACTCATCCTCGGCGCGCCTTGAGCTCGGCCTCCGACGGGCGAAGGTAGAGCGGCATCACAGACTCCGCGCTCACCCCGCCGCCCGCGGCGAGGGCGACGTGGCCGAGCTGGGCCACCGTGGCGGCCGAGGGGAGGCGCTGGGCGGGCGGCGCGATATGCACCTCGTGGCCGAGTCGGGCGAGCCACGGGCGACAGGCCTCGATGCCGTCGCCGAGCAGGATCACCGGCGCGCTGAGCTCCCCCGCGGCCTGCTCGGGGGGAAGGGCGAGGTAGTCCCACTCACGCGCCATGCGCTCGCCGTCCCACCGGTACTGCGAGAGGTACACCTCGCCCTTGCGCGCATCGAGGATGGGGCATACGGGCGCCTCCGCGAAGGGGAGCCGTGCCGCGAGGGCATCGAGGGTGGGCACGGGAGCCACGGGCAGGTCGAGAGCCATGGCGAGACCCTTCACGGTGGCGAGGCCGACGCGGAGTCCCGTGAACGAGCCCGGTCCCACCGAGACGGCGAGTCCGTCGAGGTCGGCGGGGACCAGCCCGCAGTCCGCCACCAGACGGTCCACCGCAGCGAGCAGACGCTCCGAGTGCGTGATGGCGATGTTGAGCGTGATCTCGCCCAAGAGGCGATCATCGTCTAGGAGCGCGGCTCCACCCGACAGCGTGGCGCTCTCGACGGCGAGGAGCTTCATGGCTCGCAAAGTCTACCATGCGGCTCGCGACATCTTTGGCATTGACAAGGCCGGAGCCTCACCGTCATCCTAGGCGTCCCATGGCCCCGCCGACCGCGAAGGACAACGCCCGCATGGATGCGGAGGTGCGTGAGAAGATCCACCTGGAAATCCTGAAGCGCACCGGCGCCTATCACGCCAACGACCACATCCTCCTTCCCTCCGGCCAGCACACCAGCGAGTACATCGAGAAGACACTCGTCACCACCGAGGCCTCCTTCACGGAAGGGCTCGGGGCGGTCATCGCCAAACACTTCGCGCAGTGGCCCATCGATGTGGTCCTCTCGACCGGGCCCGGCGCCCTCATCCTCTCCCATTGCGTCGCTCGGGCTCATCCTTCGCGCCCTACCCTCATGTACGGGACCAAGGGCGTGAGCGCGGGCAAGCGCAAGGTCACCCTGCCCGCGGAGTTCCACCGCCTCATCCGCCCGAGCACGAAGGTTCTGATCGTGGAGGATCTCGTCAGCTCTGGGAGCACGGTGAAGCTGCTCAGCGATCTCGTGGAGGAGCTGGGCGGCCAGGTCGTCGGCATCGGGGCGCTCTGGCGCCGCACGAAGAAGGCGGAGATCGCGGGAAAGGAGATCTTCAGCCTCGTGAGCCGCGACTTCCCCACCTATCCGCCCGAGCAGTGTCCGATGTGCAAGAAGGGCATGCCGCTGAATCAGGAGTTCGTGCGCCGTCGCGAGCACCGCAAGCCGTCGTCGGTTCGCGAGTAGCGCCACACCGCCCCCCAGATATGGGGGCTTCGGCTCGAAAACCCCCCTCCAGAGTGTATTTTCTCCTTGACACCCTTCGCGGGCTCCCCGTAGAGTCGCCCCCAAGATCGAGCCAACCGCGGGACGCGCGGTGCGGAGGGAGGTGACACGATGGCGAAGAAGAAGAAGGCGGCCAAGAAGAAGAAGAAGTAAGGCGCTCTTCTGGCGCTCGGCCCTGTCGGCCCCATCCCGGCAGGGCCGATCCATTTCTAGAGCTAGAATCGGTCTCGATGACTGCCTCGCCGCCGCCGTGGCGCTCGCTCCGTCTGACCATCTTCTTGGGCAGCTTCCTCGGCGCCGCCCTGTCCTTCTTCTACTTCCGCGTCGTGGATCCGGAAGTCGCCGCGGCGGCGGGCGCGGTTCGCGTCGTGGACGTCGTCGTCTCCCTCGTCGCCTTCGGCGTGCTGTCCGGCGCCGGGTATGTCCTGGGACGACGCTGGCTCGACCCCCTCGTGTCGGCACCGAGCAACGAGGACGCTGCGCGCCATGCCGTTGTTCGCCATCGCGCCGTCCTCGTGCCGTACGCGTTCGCGAGCCTCACGCTCGTGGGCTGGGTGCTGGCGGGCGTCATCTGGGGCGTGGTCTGGCCCACGGTGACGGGGGGATTCAACCCGCGGCTGTCCCTCCGGCTCTTCTTCGGCATCACG
>DATGCY010000379.1:0-7147 GCA_035311385.1 Candidatus Methylomirabilota bacterium | reverse complement strand
TTCGCCGCGCGCCTCGCCCCCTACGATCCCTACGCCGCGGACTACGGCGCCCAGTTCATGCGCCCGAGCGCCGCGCACTGGTTCGGCACCGACGAGTTCGGGCGCGATGTGCTGAGCCGGATCATGTACGGCGCGCGCATCGCCCTCTTCGTGGGCTTCGTCGCCTCGTTCGTGGGCTGCACCCTGGGCGCGCTCCTCGGTGTCATCAGTGCCTACGCGGGGGGCACCGTTGATCTCTGCCTGGAGCGGCTGATGGACATCCTGCTCGCTTTCCCACTCCTGATCCTCGCCCTCGCCATCGCGTCCATCCTCGGCCCGGCCGTGCAGAACGTGGTGGTGGCTATTTCCATCCCCATCATCCCGCGCGCGGCGCGCGTGGTGCGCGCTTCCGCGCTCTCCGTGAAGGAGAATCCGTACGTGGAGGCGGCGGGCTCGCTGGGCGCCTCCCGCCCGCGCGTGATCCTGCAGCACATCGTCCCCAACGTGATGGCGCCCTACATCATCATCCTCACCGCCCAGCTCGGCAGCGCCATCCTCACCGAGGCGGCCTTGAGCTACCTCGGCCTCGGCACCGCGGAGCCGACGCCGTCGTGGGGGCTCATGCTCTCGGGCTCCGCCTCCGCCTACGCCGAGAAAGCGCCGTGGATTGCCCTCTTCCCCGGCATCGCCATCAGCCTCGCCGTGTTCGGCTTCAACCTCTTCGGGGATTCCCTGCGCGACGCCCTGGATCCCAAGCTGAGGCGCAAGGCATGATGGCCACCATCGCCATCAAGATCCTGCTCTGGGCGGCTCTCGCCTTTCCCCTCTGGGTGATCCTGTCGGACGCGCTCCTCGAGCTCGGCATACCTTTGCCCCGGCTCTTCGGCGCCGTGCTCGGGTGGGTCGCCGCCGGCTTCATTCTCGGCTGGGCCCTGCCCCTGTTCGGCCACCACCTCGGGTTGCCCTGGGCCTTCGCCCACCCCTAGGGCACTCGGAGGGGGCCGCAGTTCGAGTTGAGCGGCGGCCCGTGGCCGACGTGAGACGAGGGCTCAGTCGATCCCCCCTTCCGAACCTCCCCCGAGGATTCGGTTGCGCGGGCAAGCCCGCGCTCGGAGCGGGACATTTGAGCGGCAAGCGGTTGATCAAGGGCGTCATGCGCGCTTTCTCCGACCGGCCCCGAGCCGGTCTCCGTCACCGCCTTCCTCGCTTGCTCCCGGCCGGACGCGCGGGCGCCCTCGACGTCCGCAGCTCCGCGATGCGCGCCGAGCTGACGGCGGGCGCGGGAAGCTGACCAGGCGCCCTCATCTTCGAGGCCAGCTCGGGGCGCCCACCCGAGGCGAAGTAGTGCTCGAGATGCTTGGAGACCTGGGTGCGCATGAATTGCCGCGCGACCTCGGGGCTCTGGATGTCGCGCGTGCGCAGCTCGCTCCGAAACTCGGGATGCGGATCGAGATGCACGGAACCCGCGAGCACCTCTCGCTGCATGGCATCCAGCGGCTGCGGTTGCACGGGCACCGTGAGATCGGGCGTGTTCGTGCGGAGCTTGCGCTTGCCGTCGTCGACCAGGTACTTGGTCAGCTTGGCTGCGCCGCGGTCCCGCTGGGTGAGGAAGCTGCCGGGAAGCTGAAAGGCCTCGATGAGGGAGCCCGGGATGCTGGCGTGGCTGTACACGGTCGAGTCGACCGAGGCGGCGAGCCATGGCGAGATGAGAATGGCCGGCACGCGCACGCCCAAGCGGTTGAAGGCGAAGGGCACGAGGAAGGACTGGTCGGTGCGGCCGGGAATGCCGTCGGGAGAGACGGCGGCGGGCGGCCGGACGTGATCGTAGTAGCCGCCGTGCTCGTCGAACACCACGATGAACAAGGTCTTGCGCCACACCTCGGGGTGGCTGCGCAGCGCAGTGTAGACGTCGGCCACCAGCTTCTCCGCGGGTCGCACGTCGGCAGGAGCGTGCATGCTGTTCACCGGCTGCTGGTGGGACCCGAGGAAGGCGGGGACGACGAACGAGTAGGTGGCGAGACCATCCGCGGCCACGTCGCTCAGGAACTTATCCTCGAAGAGCGCGTTGTTGCTCGCATCCTTCTTCACCTTGGGATAGAGCTCGAGCACGTCGTTCTGGTCGTGGTAGTAGACCCGCCACGAGAGGCCCTTTTTGGCGTTGATCCGATCGTAGAGGGTCGGGCACGTGAACGCTGGCTTCCAGTTCGCATTCCACGTGTAGCCCTGCGAGGTCGCCGCGTGGACGTAGGCGCGATTGGGCATGGTCGGTCCTGGCACGTCGGCGAACCATCGGTCGCACAGCACGAAGTTGCGGGCGAGCGTGGACAGTACGGGAAGCTGCACGGGATCGAAGCAGTTCATCGCCTGCTGGAGCTCGCTGGCCGTCGGCGAGCGCTTGAGGTCGTTGCGCAGGGCAATGTTGAAGGAGGCGACGAAGCCACTCAGCAGCGCGGAATCGGCGCTCACGTCCGCCGCCACGTGGGTATTGGCATAGAGCTGCTCGTTGACCTCCTTCAGGCTGTGCGAGGGACCTTGCCCAATGGCCACAAAGTCCCCGCCCCGGCGTGTCGAGAAGGCCGTGGAGCTCTTGTCCCCCGGCTTCAGGTAGTTGACCGCCTTGACCTTGGCCAGCCCGTCACCGATGCCGAGGTAGCCGAAGATGTGGTCGAAGGAACGGTTCTCCAGCATGAGGACAACGACGTGGTCGTGGAGCAGCTTCATGAGCGGCCTCCTGTCTCGTCGGGCGTGGCCATCGCACCGTCTTCCGCCATACCGCAGGGGCGGAGACAAAGAATCAATACGCCACGTGACGTAGCGGAGGCGAGGAGAGCGAGCGGTGACTAGCTCGTCGTCGAACGGAGGGCCGAGTCGGTGGACGACCCTCGGAGCGGGACCACCTTCCAACGAGCGTAGGCGACGAGAGCGGCGAGCAGTCCGACCACGATGGTGAGGGTGGTGGTCACGAGATCGCCCGTGCGCAGGTTGAGCACCGTCGCCCCCACCATGATGATGACCAACCCCGCGGCAGCGAGCGGCGTCAGGCCCGTCCGGATCCGAAGCAGCCCGGGCAAGATCAGGCCGAGCCCGCCGAGCGTCTCGCACAGCCCGATGAACCGCAGGAAGAGCCCCGGCACCGCCACCGGGCCGGTCAGCCTGTCGAGGGGCAGGACCAGCTTCAGGACACCCGCGAACAAAAAGAGGGCAGCCAGGAGGATCTGGATGATCCACAGCAGGACGTTCATCTCGCTCTCCCTGGCCTGCTAGCCGCCGGCCATGGCGCCGATGATGAGCAAGGGCTCGGCACCCGTGGCCACCGCCTCGGGCAGCCGGGCATCGGGCGATTCGTTGGACAGATCCTCCTCACAGGCGAAGAAGCGGAGGAAGGCCCGGCGCTCGTGCGTCTCGTGGTCGCGGATCGTGCCCCGCAGCATCGGGTAGGCCGCCTCGAGGGCATCGAGGACGGAGCGCTGGGTCACCTCGCCATTCACGTCGAGCTTGACCTCGCCATCGACGCGGGCGAGCGTGCGGAGATGCGCGGGCAAGGTGACGCGAACGCTCATGGCAGGGTCTGCACCTCTACCGCGACCACGGAGGGGAGATCCCGCACGATGGGAGCCCAGCTGTCCCCGGAGTTGGCGGAGACATACACCTGCCCACCCGTGGTGCCGAAGTACACGCCGCACGGATCGAGCGAGTCCACGGCCATGGCGTCCCGGAGCACATTGACGTAGCAGTCGCGCTGGGGCAACCCCTTGGTCAACGCCTCCCACTCGTTGCCGCCCGTGCGGCTCCGGTACACGCGCAGCTTGCCTTCGGGCGGATAGTGCTCGGAGTCGCTCTTGATGGGCACCACGTAGATGGTCTCCGGCTCATGGGCGTGCACGTCGATGGGAAAGCCGAAGTCCGTGGGCAGATTGCCGCTCGTCTCGCGCCAGGATTCGCCACCGTCGTCGCTGCGCATGACGTCCCAGTGCTTCTGCATGAAGAGCACGCCGGGGCGCGACGGGTGCATGGCCAGACGATGCACGCAGTGCCCCACCTCCGCCGTGGGATTGGGAATCTGCTCCGAGCGGAGCCCGCGGTTGATGGGCTTCCACGTCTTGCCCGCATCATCGCTCCGGAAGGCGCCCGCCGCCGAGATGGCCACGTAGATCCGCTGCGGATCGCTCGGGTCCAGGAGGATCGTGTGCAGACACATCCCGCCCGCGCCCGGTTGCCAGACCGAGGCTGTCGGGTGCGTGCGCAGCCCGGGCAATTCTTGCCAGTTCTGACCGCCGTCGCTCGACCGGAAGAGGGCCGCGTCCTCCACCCCGGCATAGACGGTATCCGGATCGGTCAACGACGGCTCGAGATGCCACACCCGCGCGAACTCCCACGGATGCGGCGTGTTGTCGTACCAGAGGTGCGTGCCGGTCGGACCGTCGTAGGCAAACTTGTTGCCGACCGGCTCCCAGGTCCGCCCGCCGTCGCTCGAGCGCTGAATCACCTGGCCGAACCAGCCGCTCGACTGCGAGGCGTAGATGCGGTTCGGATCGGCGGGAGAAGCTTTCACGTGGTAGATCTCCCAGCCTCCAAAATGTGGCCCGCTGACGTCCCACGATTCGCGTTTGCCGTCGGACGTGAGGACGAACGCACCTTTACGCGTGCCCACCAGCACCCGCACCCTGCTCATTCGCTGCTCCTTCCCGGGCTTGCGCCCGACGTCGTCATGATGTCGGCTGTCATTCGGTAGTCGAACGACCGTCGGTGTAATCGACAGCCGGCGAGTGGCCGTCTAAACATTGAAGCGCAGGACCGCTCCCTAGCCGGCGGCGCCGCGCTCGACAAATGGTCACTCATTTCGCGAACTTCCGCAATCGTGACGAATGGTAACCGACGCTTTGTTTGACGTCGCGGGTTGCCGTGCTATAAAGGACATTCACCGGCTCCCAGTAGCTGACGCGAGTCCCGGCACGGCCAAGCAGATCGGCCGATCTGTCTTCTCGATCAGGTAGGCGTATGAACGACCTCGTATCTTCGCAGAGCCTGGAGAGGCCGGGGTACCGCTCTGCGCGCTGGCTCAAGATCGTCGGCGTGGTCGTCCTTGTCCTGGGCGGCCTCGCCTCCCTCGCCTATCACGAATTGCGCACTTCAGCCATCCAGTCCTGGCTGCTCTCGCGCTATGCTGCGCAGCTCTCCTACGAGATCAAGCCCGGGCCGAGCGCGAGCATTGCGTTCCCGCGTGGCGGCCCCTTCGACGCCCAGCGCGGCTATCCGCGCCTCGCCGATTTCCGCCGGCGCCTCGAGTCCGCCGGCTATACCGTGGCCGAGCAGGCACGGCAGAGCGCAGGCATGGTCCGCTTCGTGCGGTGGGGCGTGACGCCGCCCTATCGCGAGCCCGCAGTAGCGGGGCTGGTCATCCGCGATTATACGGGCGAGCCGCTCTACGACGCGCGGCCGCGCGACGTCCTCTTCGCGAGCTTCGACGACGTGCCCGCCCTCATCGTGAGCACGCTGCTCTTCCTCGAGAATCGTGAGCTGACCAATCCCACCGGTCCCGGCAGCAATCCCGCCATCGACTGGGGGAGACTGGGCAAGGCCAGCGGCCTGTACGTGGCGCGTGGAGTGGGGCTGCCCGTACGCTCGGAGGGGGGCAGCACCCTCGCCGTGCAGATCGAGAAGTACCGTCACTCGCAGAGCGGCCGGACCGCCTCGCCGCTCGACAAGCTCCGCCAGCTCACGGCGGCGAGCTTGCGCGCGTATCGCGACGGGCCGGACAGCACGGCGAGCCGACGCGAGATCGTGCTCGACTATCTCAACACCATGCCGCTCGCCGCCGCCCCCGGCTACGGCGAGGTGCACGGCCTCGGGAACGGACTCCGCGCGTGGTTCGACCTCGATCTCGATGTGGTGCTGGACGCCCTGAGCGCGCCCGGGGCCGGCCCCGGCAAGGCCGCCGCCTACAAGCACGTGCTGGCCCTGCTCTACGCCGTGCGCGCCCCCACCCGTTATCTCGTGGACGACCCCGCCCTGCTCGAAAAGAAGATCGGCGCCTACGGCGATCTCCTCCTCAAGGCGGGCGTGATCGATCGCGAGCTCTACCGCGAGCTGCGCGATACGCCGCTCATCTTCGGGGGACGCGTCGATCAGCCGGCCAACGACTTCGCGGCGCGCCGCGCCCCCCTCGCCATCCGCGAAGAGATGCGGCGCACTCTCGGCGTGCGGAGCCCCTACGAGATGGACCGGCTCCATCTCGAGATCGACAGCACCATCGACGGCGACCTTCAAGACGCGGCGAACCGGCTTTTCCGCCGGCTCGGGGACAAGGCCTTCGTGGACGCGCGCGGCCTCCGCGCCGAGCATCTGCTTCTCACGGGCGATCCGAGCCGCGTCGTCTACAGCCTGCTTCTCTTCGAGCGGACGCCCGCGGGCAATGTGCTGCGCGTGCAGGCGGACAACCTCGATCGCCCCTTCGACATCAACTCGGGCATGAAGCTCGACCTCGGTAGCACGGCCAAGCTTCGCACCCTTGCCCACTACCTCGAGGTGATGGAGAGTCTCCACGCCGCGCTCGCTCCCCTGAATGCGGAGGCCCTGGACCGGCGCGCCGCGGAGACGCGTGACCGCGATCCGCTCACCCGCTGGGCGGCGGAGACGCTGCGCAAGACGCCGGGTCTCGACCTCGACGCCTTCCTCGCCCAGGCTCTCGATCGGACCTATCCCGCCCATCCCTGGGAAGCCTTCTTCACGGGCGGCGGCGTGCACAGCTTCGAGAACTTCGAGCCTGAGGACAATCGCCGCATCCTGCCCGTACACGAGGCGCTCGCCCACTCGACCAACCTCGTGTTCATCCGGCTCATGCGCGACCTCGTGCGCTACCACGAGGCGCGCCTGCCCTACGATGCCCAGGCCGTCCTCGCCGACCCCGAGCATCCCGAGCGCCGGCGCATGCTCGAGGAGATGGCGGACAAGGAGTCACGACAGTACCTGACGCGCGCCTATGCGAAGTACCACGGGCTCGAGTCGAGCCTCGTGCTGAAGCGCCTCCTCGGCGAGCGCGTGCATTCGCCCCGTCACGTGGCCATCGTCTTCTTCGCCTGGCATCCCGGGGCGGACGGCGAGGCGCTGCAGCGCTGGTCCGACGCCCAGGGCTATCCCGTGCCCCCTGAGGACGTGGCCAAGCTCGAGC
>DATGCY010000378.1:0-2993 GCA_035311385.1 Candidatus Methylomirabilota bacterium | reverse complement strand
GCGTGCTCTTCGAGGCGTCGTCCGCCTTCAGCACGATGAAGGCCTTGGGCACCTCGCCCGCCTCCTCGTCGGCCTTACGCACCACCGCGGCGTCGAGGACCGCGGGATGCGTGACGAGGAGCGCCTCCAGCTCCGCGGGCGCCACTTGGAGGCCTTTGTACTTGATGAGCTCCTTGGTCCGGTCGACGATGAAGAAGTAGCCGTCGGCGTCTACGTATCCGACGTCGCCCGTGTGATACCAGCCCTCGCGATCGAGGCACGCCGCCGTCTCTCCCGGTTGGTTGAGATAGCCCTTCATGATCTGCGGGCCACGGATGAGAAGTTCGCCCTCCTGCCCCTGGACCACGGGAGCGCCGGTGACCACGTCGATGATCTTCACCTCGGTGCTAGGGACCACGCAGCCGGCGGAGCCCGGCTTCAGAGGGACATTGGTGGTCGGGCTCAGGTGCGTCACCGGGCTCGCCTCCGTCATCCCGTAGCCCTGGGTCACCGGGCAGTTGAGCTTGCGGCTGAGCTCGCGGGCGATGTCCTCGCCGAGGGGAGCGGCCCCCGAGAAGACCAAGCGCACGCTGGAGAGATCGGCGTGGGCGGCCAGGGGATGCTTCACGAGGCCGAGCACGATGGGTGGCACCAGGGGCAGCACGGAGACGCGGTATTTCGTCACCGCGGCGAGAAACTCCTGCATCTCGAAGCGAGGCATGACGAGAATGGTGCCGCCGTTACACAGTCCCAGCATCATGATGACCACCATGCCGTAGATGTGAAAGAAGGGCAGCACGGCCATGATGGTGTCCTGCTCACCGAAGCCTTCCCAGTTCCGCATGCCGTGGCACTGGCAGAGATTGGCCACGAGGTTGCGGTGGGTCAGCATCACGCCCTTGGGCAGCCCCGTGGTGCCGCTCGAGTACGGCAACGCCACGAGATCCTCGCGCGGATCGATGCGCACGGCGGGCGGGTCGCTGCCCGCCTGGAGGAGATCCGAGAAGGGCGTGGCGCCGTCCGCGGAGCCGAAGACGAAGATTTCCTCCACCGCGCTCTTGCCCGCGGCCGCCTTCGCCTTGTCGAGGAAGGGGGCCGCCGTCACCAGGAAGCGGGCGCCCGAGTCCGCCAGCTGCTTGGCGAGCTCATCGGCGGTGTAGAGCGGGTTGGCGGTGGTGTTGATACCGCCGAGGCTGGCCACGGCGAGGAAGATCACCGCATACTCCGGCACGTTCGGGCTGTAGATGGCGAGGACATCGCCCTTCTTGAATCCGCGCTTGGCGAGGCCGGCCGCGGCTTTCTTCACGCTGTCGGCGAGCTGGTGATAGGTCAGGGTCCGGCCGGAGGGGCCGTCGATGAGCGCCGGCTTGTCGCCGAGACGTACGGCGTGGCGCAGGACGAAGTCCGTGATCGACACATCGGGAATGGTCACGTCGGGGCTGCTGCTCTTCACGATCATCGAGGGCTCCTTGGCGGGGAGTCGGTCTCACGCATCGCCACAGTATCGCGGGATTCGCACATGGACGCCCGCAAAAACTGGGCAAGGCCGGAGCAGCGCGTTACCGTGAGGCGGAGCGAGTCCCCCGCTGCCCGCGCTGGATGGCGGGCAGGATCACACTGACGATGGTGTTGTAGAGCAGGATCATCCCCTGCCCGATGCACATGGCGAGAAGAGTGCGCCGGCGGCGCGCGGGGTCGAGCGCCGCCGGAGCAAGGCTCACGCGGAGCGGGCGGCCCCCGCCGTTCCCTCGAGGACGGCTTCGCGCCATTCCCGCTTGAGGGGGAGGATGGGCGGCATGGGCACGACCGTGGGCTCCGGCGTGGGCGGCGCCACGGCGTCCTTGCGGTCGGTGGCCGCGCCCTTCTTCATGAACAGGTTGTAGATGGTCCACTGGATGCGCCGGCGCGAGCCGCGCACGGGGAAGCGTCGGGCCATGGACGTTGGCGAGTAGAACCGCTCGTAGGCCGCGGTCTGGCCGAGCCGGAGCTGGTCGCCCGTCATGTGCAGCGGCTGGTACACCACGTTGGCCTGGTCGTACCTCGTCCAGTCGTAGGAAACGATGCGGCCGGCTTTCTTGAGCTCGTACCACGTCAGGGTGCCGGGATACGGCGTGAGGACGGAGTACGCGCAGGCGTCGTAGTCGGCGGCGATGTTGAAGCGCGAGGTCTCCTCGAACACCGTGGGATCGTCGCCGTCGAAGCCGAACATGAAAAGACCGAAGACCATGATGCCGTAGGAGTGCACCTTCTCCACCAGGGAGGCAAAGGTCTCGGGACGGTTCACGTGCTTGTGCACGCTGGTGAGCGTGGAGCGCGTGATCGATTCGAAGCCGATGCTCAGCAGGGTGCAGCCGCTCTCCGCGGCCAGCTCGAGCATGCGGTCGTCCTGGGCGAGCTTGGAGGTGACCCCCGCCTGCCAGGAGACCTTGCGCCCCTTGAGGGCCCGCATCACCTCCTTGGGCCGCTCCGGAGTGCCGAAGAAGTCGGCGTCGTTGATGGAGACCATGCGCGAGCCGCAGTTGTCGATCTCCCGCATCACCTCGTCCACGGGGCGGTAGCGGAACTTGAGCCCGTTCATGAGCGGCTCGGCGCAGAAGGTACAGCCCTGATGACAGCCGCGCGAGGTCTGGACGAACGTGCTGTTGACGTAGCGGTGTCGCTTGAGCAGGTCGTAGCGCGGCGGGTTGAGTCCTTCCATGGGATGCAGGCGCTCCGACCGGTAGATGCCGCGCATCTGCCCCTGTTCCAGGTCGTCGAGGAGCTTGGGCAGGACGAGCTCCACCTCGCCCACGCACACGGCGTCGCAATGCTGCAGGGCCTCCTGCGACATGAAGCTCGGGTGCACACCGCCCATGGCCACGGGCACGCCCCGTGCCCGGAAGGCATCGGCGATCTCGTAGCCCCGGTTCACGTAGCTGGTCATGGCGGAGATGCCGACCAGGTCCGCCTTCAAGTCGAAGTCGATGGACTCGATGTTCTCGTCGGTCAGCACTACCTCGTAGCGATCGCGCGGA